>NZ_JAJDMI010000014.1:0-75985 GCF_020593505.1 Blautia sp. DFI.3.45 | reverse complement strand
ATCCCGCATAAAATCAAGGTATATTAGAATGTAGAATTTACTTTTTCATTCAAGCACTAACCTGCGATTTCCTCACAAATTAGCTGGAGTTGTATTAAAAGTTTTATATGTGTGCCATCGCTTAGTAGTCGAAACCGTAGTATTTCCAATACTTTCCGCCATATTCTGCCCTGTATTGCCCCAGTCTGCGAAGGTATGCATTATCATAAAACTGGAGTGCCGTGGCATATAAATAGTATTTTTATCATTGTTCTTATAACGCCTCTTCCTTTTCCACTATTATAGCTGATCGTACTTGGCCGCACTCCCTTTTGCCTTATCTACCGGATACTTTGCTTCATTCTGCGACATCTTCATATTTATGATTTCATCTGCATCCAGTTCCAGTTTGTCTAACAGATTCTGACTATAAACCAAAACATCCGCCAATTCCTCCTTGACATGTTGCAGATCATATTCTTCATCAGACCACTGAAAACACTCTAATAACTCTGCTGCCTCAATTACGATTGATTTTGCAAGATTTGCCGGCGAATGAAACTGATCCCAGTTTCGATCTTCTGTAAATTTTCTAATTCTGTCTATTGTTTCATACTTCATAATTAAATACTCCTTTATTTTACTACTTCTAACAATGCTTTCTGACAAAGTGAAATTATTCAGTTCAGCTGGGCTACGGCAACTGAATTCGGGTGAAATATCCCGCAAAGTGGGGCGTGCAGATTGCGGGAATGATTTTTCAGACACGCTCTAATGTTTCATCAACACTATTTTATACATGCAGATTTTTCTGCATCTCTTCTTTAAATTCTCTTCCTTTAAACAATATCACTGCTACAAGAAACAAGAAACATATTAACGCTCCAAACATACTTACTGTTGGATTTTTCACCACTTTGCATAAGAGTAAGATTCCCGGAAGAATCAATCCGTATCCGGCAGCCATAATTTCGTAAATAAGATACTCTCGCACAGGGCATTTCCGCACCTTAGCGATTACAAACATCGCTGTAAGTGTAGATACACTCATGATCGGCAGCACAAGATCTACAGACCAACTATGCCAACCGGTCAGTGCATCCCATATAAAGCAGATAATAGTACCGACAAAAAGCTGCCACATCGCATTTTTCAGCAGGTTATAGCGTTTAAAAAATCCAATCGATGAGGCAATCCACATTGTCACAACGCCTCCGGCTGTGAATAAGGTCCAGCGAATTCTAGGATGGAAATTATACTCCGTAACAAGCATTGCTGCAACAATTGCAATACACAGAAAGCTATAAATTTTATAGACTTTCATTTCCTGTTCGCTTGGCTCATCTGTCTTTGGAAATTCAGGTTTTACTTTTTCAGATGCAATTCCCTGTTCTTTTAACAAGCGATAAAAATTACGTTCAATGTTCACTGTGTCGTATCTGGATGTAAATGCAAATGATAATTTATCCTGAAAAGAACACAAACACAATTCAAACTTAGGAGTGTTTGTGTACACACCAAATCGTTCGATATAAGGTACATAACTCGCATGTATTTTAACCGCACTCATATTAGAGAAGATTGCTGTCGTGTTCTTCTCTGAATATTTTGCCCCGGCCTGAATACATAGATTTTTCAGTTCCAAAGGTGCAAGCCTCAGAATCGGATGCAGTTCCAAAGCAAGCAACTCGCTGATATGTGCTGACATCTTTTCTTTTGTCAGTTCTGTCTCAAAAAATTCTTTCGTATATTTCAGTATTGCCTCAAAACTTTGATCTTGTGTAGTAAAATTATATCCCGGCTCGATCCAATTAAAAAAATTCAGCATCGATGAAGACAGGAAAAACTTTCTTAAGTTAACCGGAACCATTAACACGACCGGCTTTTTCTTTTGCATCTTAGACATTTCTTCATTTATTGCCATCATAAATAATGCTGTCAAAAAGACTGTCATAGATACTCCGAGTTCCCTGCTCCGCTTCAATACTGCCTGAACTGAAACAACAGATTCATGGACGTGCAGATGATTTCCATCTTTCTTTTTTCTCCGTATCTGGAAAGCATGTAGTTTTCTTTTTTTCGGTCGTTTCTGATCTTTTGAATAATATTTCAAAAAACTATCAACTTCTTGATCTTGTACCGTCATATCTTCTGGTAACAATGAAACTGGTTCTAATCCATTTACTTTGTGAATAAGATAGAGATAATTTTTTACCAGTTCTTTTAAAAATTCTGTCGCTCCTGTGCCATCTGTCAATACATGGAATACTTCGAAGTTGATTCGTTTTTTATAATAGGTTACTTCAAAAAGCAGTGTCTTCTTATCCTTTATATAGAGTCTACTACAAGGCTCTTTGTACTCTTCCTTTACAATCGGTCGTAAATTACATGGCTCAAGATAATGCCAGAATAATCCTTTGCGAAGCACCATTAAAAACGTAGGAAATATTTCTATTGTCTGATTCAATGCTTCCTGCAAAACGTCAGGATTTACTTCTTCTTTCAATTCGCAGTAAAAACGAAACACTCTCGTATCTTTTTTATTACTGGCAGCAGAATATAATTTTGCTGCATTATCTAGTTTTCTCCAACGTGCTTTTTTCTTACTCACAGTGTTTCCTCTTTCAGAAATTCATTGATATAGGTGAAACTTTCCTGTACATGAAGCTGCTTGATCCCCAACGCAAAATATCCATGTAATGCATCTTTGATCCGATGTATCTCCACATAATTTCCAGCCTCTTTTAAGCGCTTCCCATATGCTTCCCCTTCATCTCGAAGTGGATCAAATTCACATGTAAGAATCAATGTATCAGGTTGATTCGCTAAATCTTCTGCTATGTATGGTGCAAAATAAGGATTCTTCTTATCCTCTTTATTTCTCGCATAAAGATCAATATAATCCTGCATCTTCCCAGCTGTCAAAAGATAATCTGTTCCATTTTCCTTAACAGATGGAAATGGTGAATTTTCTGTATAATCATTATATGTAGCCGGATAGATCAGTATCTGTCTTTTTGGCATAAATTCTCCACAATCTCTAGCCATCAAAGATAATGCTGCACAAAGATTCCCTCCGGCACTATCTCCGATCAATGTAATATTTTCGGGTTTTATGTTGAGCATAAAATCTCCGGAATATAATGTTTTCGCAACGGCATAACAATCTTCCAGACCTGCCGGGAATTTATCTTCCGGTGCCAGTCGGTATTCAACTGCAACTACATATTGTCCGGTTGCATTAGCAAGCCGGGCACAAATTCTTTCATAATTATCGATACTCTCTGTAACCCAGCCGCCGCCATGTATAAACAAAAGCATCTTTTTATCTTGAATATTATGTTTCTTTTCTTCACTCTCACGAAAACTTTTTTCAGTTGGAAAGAAAATACGAATCGGGACTGCATGACTCCCGTTATATATTTTCTCATCTATTTTTTTATAAAAAATCTTCATCGGATCCAATCGTTTTAAATCCGCCATATGACGAAATGCTTCTACTTCCACACCATCAAAAGACAGAGCTTTCAAAATCTTCTTCGCTGTCTGATTAATCAATACTATATTCTCCTTATACCCGTTCTTATGTCTGTAAAAGACTACGAGCCCATTATATCATAAAATGCTTATTAAAGTGAATTTAATATTGCAAAAAGCACCAGCCAACTGAATGACTGGTGCTTTTAACATCAATATACTTTATTTTGTATAAACTGTATTCCCTTTTGCAATTACTTCAACAAGCTGAAGTTCCTGGTCAAGAATACAAAGGTCAGCATCATAGCCTTCTTCAACCTTACCTTTTCCTTTGAGGCGAAGAATATCTGCTGGATTAGATGTAATTGTAGAAATAGCTATTTCTAAAGGAATTTCTGTTTTAAATACACATTCCTTTACTTCCTTCAGAAGGCAGCTGGACTGTCCAACGCCCATTCCAAGGAATTCGCCATCACTACTGTACATCGGAAGGCTTCCCTGTCCATCAGAAGAAATTGTCATGCGGTCAGGATTTACTCCTGCATCCAGCATCCGTTTGATACCATTACATACACGTACCTCATCACAGATAGTTTCCCAATAGTCAATATCTTCATTTCCGGTAAAGTCTACTGCTCCGCCTTTCAGCGCATACTCAATCGACTTGCCAAAAAGCATCTCATTTCGATTGATATGTGTTGGCAGTATTTGAGAAGCCGGTATCTCTGTCTCATCTACCACTCGTTCAATAAGATCTAAGCATCTCGGACTGTCGCCAAGATGAACATTTACAATACCAGCTTTCCCGGAAAGAACACCGCCAAGTCTTGTATCCGCAACGACACGTACAAATTCCTCAAAAGTCGGCTGTGAAGAACGATGATCAGAAATCGCGATTTCTCCGGTTCCAATGATTTCCTGAATCATCATAATATCTTTGACAATACTGTCAGTCAACGTGTGAACCGGAATCTGATAACTGCCTGTATAACAGTATGCAGACATTCCCTGCTCATTCAATCCTTTTGTCTTTGCAACCAGTGCACACATATCACGACCGATTCCATCTGTTCCAAGGCAGCCAACAACTGTTGTTACTCCAAACTTCGTAAGTCCTTCCATAGTTGCTTCCGGAGTACGATTGGCGAATCCACCTTCGCCACCACCTCCGAGTACATGAACATGACTATCAATGAATCCCGGAGTTAAAAGTAACCCCTCTCCATTGATTATTTCTGTCTCAGAAAGAAATCCTTCTGCGGATATAGAACCTGCATCTTTAATCTTGACAATCTTATCATTGATTGTAAGTACATCTTTTTTTCCCAGATGCTGTGGGGCATAGATATCAATATTCTGAATTAATTTCATCATAAATCTCTCTCAATTATCAAATGTATGTTTTAGAATCCAATTCCAACTGCAATAAGAATTGTAATGATTGCACCAATCATTAATACACCAAGGAATTTCCACATGAATTTAATCCAGTTAGACCACTCAATCTTTGCAATTGCAAGGGATCCGATCAAACATCCTGATGTAGGAACAATCAGGTTTGTAAATGCATCACCAAGCTGGAATGCAACTACAGCTGTCTGACGTGAAACACCTAACAGGTCTGACAGTGGAGCCATGATTGGCATTGTAATCGCAGCCTGTCCGGTTCCGGATACAACGAAGAAGTTGAATACGGACTGGAACAGATACATAAGTACTGCTGCAACTGCTCCGGAAACTCCAGACAGTGCATTTGAAATATTATACATAATTGTATTAATAACCGTAGGTGTTGTCGGATCAGATCCACCAAGAACCTGCATGATGCCCTGTGCCATAGCAACAACAAGTGCAGCACCGATCAGGTCTTTTGCTCCATCTTTGAATGATGTTGCGATATCATTCAGTTTCATATCGTTCAGTTTAAAGATAACTCCAATCACACCGGAAACAATTCCCATAATGAAGAACTGAGTAGCAATCTCTGGCATGTAGTATCCTTGAGTCATAACTCCCCAAACTACCCATACTACTGTAGCAGCCAGTGTCAGAAGAACTAAAATGTGTCCAAGACCAAATGAATGTCCTTCGTCAATTCCTGTTTTTTCATTCTGCTCACGGAAATATGCATCGGTCTTATATGCGATTGAGATTGTCGGAGTCTTTTTGATCTTTGATGCATAGAACATAGTCATTCCACAGCCGAGTGCTGTAAATACTACCCACATTACCATACGGAATCCTGCTCCGGAGAATACGTCAATACCTGCAATTCCCTGTGCAATACCTACAGAGAATGGATTCATCCATGATGAACCGAAACCAATCTGTGTTGCAACATAAGTAACAAGAACTGCAATAACTGAATCGTATCCAACTGCTACAAACAACGGACAAAGAATCATAGTAAACGGAAGTGCTTCTTCTCCCATTCCAAAAACTGCTCCACCAAGAGAAAACAATACGAAAAGTATCGGAATCAGCAGTTTTTCTGCTCCCTTTGCCTTACGGATCAATCCAATCAATCCGGATTCAATCGCTCCTGTACGGATCATGATACCGAATGCACCGCCTACTACCATAAGAAATGCGATAATCTCGATTGCAGAACTGCTTACGATTCCGTTATACATATAGTTGAAGAATCCTGTTCCACCATCTCCACTAAAGAGTGCTACTCCTTCTGTTACTACATTTCCTGCATCATCTGTCAGATACTGGAAACTTCCGTCTTTGATTACTGTACGGGTTTTCTCAACACCATTGATCATATACGAAATATCCTGTGTTTCGTAAAATCCCTTTGGTACAAGGAAAGTCAGAAGTGCAGCGACAACAACTACTAAAAAGATAATAATGTAGGTGTCAGGCACTTGAAACCCCTTGTTAAAAGACTTTAACCCTTTTCCTTCTTTTTTGCTCATTTTCGAGTTTCCCTCCCATTTTTGATATACTATATCAGTGTACCATAGAATGCCTAAAATATAACTAAAAATTTACATATTTTATCAATTTTTGTCATTTCCCTGTATTTTTATACATCAAAAGATAGGTGTTTTATTCAATCAATCACATCATTCTGAAATCTTGACAAATGTTCATAAGGTAAGATCAGTCTTCCCCTAAACAGTCCGCACCCATCATTGATCAGACTGTTATCTACTGCGGAAAACATATTTACATCCAGATCTGCCAGTTCCAGCTGCAAAAGACGCATGCCCCGTTCATAGGCTTCATCGAAATAAACGCACTCGCCTTCTGGAATAGCATCACGTCTTGCACGCTCATCCTGCTGTTTCTTCTCATATCCCAGATGATTCGCCGGACCAATTTCCGCAGTGTCATCCATTTTCTGGGTACGCAGCTGCACCTCCATGAAAGAACGGGAACTGTTATCATAAACTGTGATATGTAATGACTGATATCCTTCCCCGCTGGTTCCACAGATATAATCCCGGTAATACATCTTCACATCTTCATTAAGAAGCGGCGACGTACTTTTCTTTACTCCATAGGCAGACTCCACCGTAAACCCTCGTTCTTCCAGGAACCCGGGAAGAACATTGGCAATCTCATAAAGATAGCGGATCGACGCCGTTTCCTGATCTTCTCCTGGTTTCAGATGACACTTGGGCATACACAACACAATTCTGTATGCAATAAAATCCCGAAAACAACTGAGTTTATTTTTCAGTTCCGACACAGGAGGATAGGTTCCATGTTTTGTATAATAATCGTAAATATATTCCACAATATAGCCGTTAAATTTCTCTTCTGCCCGGATCAGCGATTTGATCCTTCCTTTAAATGTAAACGCAAGAAACGGATATTCATGAGCCATATATTTATAAAATTCCCGGATCTTCTGGGACTGGGCCGTAAGGAAATCATTGTGTTCTAAAAGCTCTGTGATCTGAATCAGGAAATTCACATGCATCAAGTCAATCTCATTATGAGTAAGTTTCGCTTCTTTTCTCAGATCCCGGGTATATTTCTGTAAAATTTTTAAAACCGTATCTCCTGAATACAGATAATCATTTAATGTAATCATAAGTTTTTCCTCTTTTGGAGTTATAGCGTGTTTGAAGATTGTAGAAATGATTTTTCAAACACGCTATAATCTATAACCGAAATTTAGTTTTTCATTAATTTTAATGCTTTGTCAATATATCTACTGTTCTGTCAGCCTTTAACCAAACTGCTTCTTTTTCTTCATGAGTAACAAAAATCAACGTCTTTCCCTCCGTCTTTTTCAAAATATAATCAATTGTTTTTGCTCTGGTTTTTTCATCAAGACCTCTGAGAGGTTCATCCATGATCACACAGTCTGATTCAGCCAGCAATGCCCTCAGGATAGATACTCTCCTGCGCATTCCTCCACTCAGTTCACGAACCGGTTTCTGCCATATCTCAGTAAGCGCAACTGCTTTATACGCCTCCTCCAGTTCTCTGTCTGTTATTGTTTCTGTACATACCAGTCTTATATTAGAAGCAGCGCTCAGATTTTCACACAGACGATCTTCCTGAAATACTGCACTGAGTTTCCTGTCACTTACCCCTTCTATTTTCCCCTTATCCGGAACATCCAGTCTCAGAAGAAGCCGTATCAGTGTTGTTTTGCCACATCCGGATCTTCCTCTGATACAAGTGGTTTTCCCTTCCGGAAAAACACAGGACAAATCTTGCAGTACCTGCTGTTCTCCGTATGCTTTACTAATATGATCTACCTTTATATCCATATCTCTTCTCCGCCTGTAACAGACCTCATAAATAATGCATTTAAGAGGATTCTCATAAATCAAAATTTCCGTTATCTATGTTCTATCATATAAACTACTCTGCTTACAATTCCAAGAAAACACTTTTCAAATACAAAACTGATCACAATTATCACAATTGTCCACGCAAAAAGATCCGGAGTATTCAGATATATTTTTGCATTATACAGTTTCTCACCAATAGAACCTGAAGGTACTCCGATAACCTCTGCTGCCACTCCTGCCTTCCAGCACATTCCAAGAGAAAGCCTGCATGCTGAGAGAAAATAAGGCAGTACCTGCGATACATAAATATACCTGATCTGTCTTCTGAGATTCACACGAAATACTTTTGCCATTTCCAGTATCTTCCTGTCCGTCTGTCGTATTCCCTCAAGGATATTTGTATATATCACCGGCAGAACCATAAGAAAGGAAATAAAAACTGACAGATTTTTCGAAGGAATCCATATCAAGCACAAAATAATAAAAGATGCCACAGGTGTAGATTTGACCACTGCGATCACAGGTGCTGTCAGGATTTCCACTGTTTTTGACCAATATGCCCACACTGCCAGAAAGATTCCCAGAAGCACAGCCAGAAGAAATCCTGTCACAATGCGTACAAAACTAAATCCGACAGACTGCCAGAAATTTCCGCTGAAAATCAGTTCAAAAAGCTTTCGGATAACAGAAACAGGAGATGCCAGAAGGATCTCCTGTTTCAGATACATACTCGCAAACTGCCAGATTGCAATCCAGAAAAGTACTGCTAATATGCGAATTCCTGTATATTTCGTTCCATTGTCAGTTTTTGCTCTATCGTTTGTAATAGAATGCATCATCCGGCAACTGTCCTCCTATAATCTCAGGATTCTGATCATCCAGGGTTGCCAGATATCCCGAAAGCATGGTTTTCATCTCATCACCTTCAATAAACACAATACTGCAGTCAGGGATTGCTTTCTGTGCAACTTCTTTTGCAATAATATCATGATCTCCTATGATCTGGGCCGCAGCTTCTGTGTCACTGTTGACAAAATCTACAGATTCTTTATAAGCATCCATAAAATCATTTACTTTATCTGCATGATCCTGAACAAACTCATTGTTTGCGATCACAACTCCTGTCACAAGTTTGCTTCCGTCATCCATGGAATCTTCCCACAGTTTGTTCAGATCCAGGGCAACCTTCAGCTTATCGTTTTTCATCAGCGCTGTAGTTACAAAAGGCTGCGGAAGAAGTCCGACTGCTGTCTGATCCTGCACAAGTGCGGAAACTACCTCTGCATGCTCAGATTTAAATTCAACAGTCACATCTTTTTCAGGGTCGATTCCATTCGCTTTAAGAACAGAGTTCAGGGCATATTCCGGAGTTGCACCCTTCCCACTGGCATAAATAGTCTTTCCCTTAAGATCCTCCACAGATTTTACACTGTCTCCATTCTCCACAAGATAGAGAACACCCAACGTATTGACCGCCAGAACACTGACATCCTTATCTGTCTTCTGATACAACGTTGCTGCCAGATTTGCCGGAACAGCTGCAATATCAAGCTTGTCCTGTACTACCATCGGAACAATCTCATCCGGAGATGCAGCAATCGTAAAATCGTATCCGTCTTCATCAAGAAGCTGCGCCATTCCCATTGCTGTCGGACCTTTCAGGGCGCCTATCCGGACAGCATCCGAAGATGATCCTTCGGATGCCCATACGCTGACCTCTCCAGTGTTACCGGCCAGTCCTGCACAGATACACAAAGCCATTGCACAAATCATCAATTTTCTTTTCATTTTACTCAACATCCTTTCTTTATTTAAGAATTTAAAAATCATTTACAGCAGTTCAGAAAAATAATACAAATAAGGCGCAAAACTCTGTCTTTATGTCCCTGATTTCAAATCTGCCAGTATTTTTCTTAATTTACTTCCATAATCTTTTCCTGCTGCCCAGCCGCCGCCATAAGGATTTTCCTGGATTCCCAGCCATTCCACGTAAGGTGCAGTCTCTCTTGTCACGTAATCGAAGCGTTCATCTACACATTCCTGATTCAGGGAATCTGTGGAGGCGTAGGCTTTGAGATGCTGAACCTGAGCACGTATTCCTGTTCTTACATCCGGAAATGCGATTCCTTTGACTCCACCTCCGGTTGTTCCAAGACCTGCGAAATTGAACTGGTCGATTCCCGCATCACCACCGAAACTCAGCCATCCGGTTTCCAGCATTGCCTGCGCAAAAACTACTTCACCACGTACATTCTCGGCATTTGCCTCCTCTACAATAATATTGCAAAAGGTATCTATATCAGATGCTCCGCCGCCACTGAGTTCTTCAGATGGGTAAGTGCATCCCTGACTGTTGTATAATGAACACATTTCATCGACGGAAACAGTTGTTCCACCCATGATCGTGTAGTATCCATAAGTATTATCTGTCGGGTCTTCATCAGAGATAATTTCTTCTCCGTTATTTTCTGCATTTTCGAGATATTTGGGTTTGGAGATCTGTCCCTCTCCTGAATGATCAGTTTCCTGACTGTTTTTTTCTGTACTATCAGTTGTTTTTGCTATTGTGTCGTCATCTGGGGTATCTGCAGCATTGTCTGCTACGCTGTTTTCTGTATCAGTGGACGCTGTCCCTTCACTGGCACTTACCAAAGCAGGTGCCCCGAACATCAGGGCACCTGTCATTGTCATAAACAGCCAGAAATATTTTCCCGGCACTTTTTTCATCTTATGCGTTTACCTTTCTCATTGCAGCTTCTACTACATGACCAACCAGTACAGAAGTTGTAACACTTCCAACACCGCCAGGTACAGGTGTAATAGCATCTACGATAGGCTCTACTGCTGCGTAATCAACATCACCACAAAGTTTGCCTTCTGCATTTACGTTGATACCTACATCGATGATTGTCTGGCCTTCTTTTACATATTCAGCACCAACAACACCGGCGCGGCCTGCTGCTACAATAATGATATCTGCTTCACGTGCTACAGACGGCATATCTACAGTTCTTGTGTGGCAGATCGTAACAGTTGCGTTCTTTTTAACCAGCATCATTGCTGCAGGTTTACCAACAACAAGGCTTCTTCCGATTACTACTGCCTTTTTGCCTGTGCAGTCGATTCCGTAATGATCAAGGATTTCCATACAAGCCTGTGGTGTACATGGCGGGAAACCAATCTTCTTGCCTGTGAATACACCGGACATGGAAAGGTCTGTCATACAGTCAACGTCTTTTTCAGGAGCAAGTGCATTCTCGATCACTGCCTGATCCAGATGTTTTGGAAGCGGACGGAATAATAATACGCCGTGAATGCTGTCATCTTTATTTACTTTATCGATTGTTGCAAGAAGTTCTTCCTGGGAAACATCTTCCGGAAGTAAGATTTTCTCACATGCAACGCCTAAAGTTTCGCAGCGTTTTGTTGCTCCTCTTTCATAGGAGATATCACTTGGGTTTTCACCAACACGGATGATGCAGAGGGTAGGATTTACTCCTTTTCCCTGAAGCTCTGCTACGTTTGCTTTGATTTTCTCGTTTAATGCTGCTGTTACTTCTTTACCTAATAACTGCTTAGCCATTTGTCGTTCCCTCCGAAATTATACGTTATTATTCTATACTGTATCTGAATGATTTCAGCATAACCGCCTCATAAATCATATGCACTCTGTAAAAAATTACATCTAATAAATAACTTTACACTTTATTAAAAGAGACGGAAAACAATACAGAAATTTCTATTTTATTTACTATTATTTCAGTCTGCCAAGTACGCTGTTAAATGTGTCATCTGCGATCTTTGTATATTTCTCAAGCATCGCATCTGCTTTTCTGTTTAATTCTTCTGCATACTCTCTGTCAGCCATGGATTTTGTGTTGATGTATACGTTCAGGCTGGCACCCTGTAATGCTGCTTTACAGAAAGCTGCACCAACGCCTGCATCACTGATGGCAAGCTTAGAGCCTTTTGCACCGAATTCTACGATCAGTTCAATTGCTTCACAGCATTTCTCCATGATCTCCATTGGTACAGAGCAGGCATCTTTTAATACGATTTCCATTACTCTTGCTTTCTCAGCTTTTTCTTCCTCTGTCTCTTTTGGCATTCCATATGCTTTGGATAATGGCTCGAATACTTCTGCATCACGCTCGATCAGACGAAGGAAATCCTTCTGAAGCTGATCACATTTTGCTTTTAATTCATACATTTCTTCTTCCACATCCGCATATTTCTTCTTGCCTACAGTAAGGCTTCCTACCATATTTCCAAGAGCAGTTCCTACTGCACCAACTAATGCAGACGCACCGCCGCCGCCCGGAACCGGAGCCTTAGATGCCAGAACTTCAACGAATTCTGTACATGTACTTGTTGAAAATCCCATTTTTTCTCCCTCTTTCTGTTTATATTTACTTATTTGACTCTGATATTTGCGGATTATTCTGCTGTTTCCATAATCCTGATATCATTTGTCATTTCTGAACGCATTTCAGATATGCTTTCAGAGAACCAATGATCACATCTCCCATAACTGCCATATCCTCTGCCTGGAAAGAGACAGGGAAGTTATCAGAAAAGAGAATCTGTGAAGACGGCGGAAATTCCTCATCACCCTCCCAGAGGATCATCTGTATTTTATATTCCGGAAAAATTTCTACTTCATAGGCAATATCTCCGTGCTTTACAGATATGGCACTGATATGCTCCATGATCGCCTTAAAATCTCCCAGACGATTTCCATAGGAAAATGCCAGACGTTTGATACATCTGCCGTCAAACTGTCTTAAATATACTTCTCCCCATGGCATCTCACGGTATGTTTTAAATTTTCCGGAGCTCTCAGATTTCACACCGTTTAAAAGAAAACGGACGGTCAGGATCCTGGCATAGATCATGTTCTCCAGTGGATAAAAGCCTTTATCATCCGGAGTATGTGTTACTTCAAAATCCGGCCATGTGATCTGATACTGTGTTCCAAGAAAAGTTAAAGTCAGTTTTTGGGTTTCTTCATCGTAAGGAATAGACAATCTGGAAGCGATCTCCTTCGGATCTGCAGCTGCAAACTCCTGAGTGTAATGCTCCCACGGCATTCTTTCCTTACTGTCTTTTTCATAATTTAAGTCATTTAAACTAAATGCCATATAAATCTCCATAAACAAGACAGATCAAAGGGATCCAAAGACCTGTCCTGTTATTTTATTTCTCTAGATATTCATAATTTCTCATATAGAAATTACTGAAATTCATCAGCGGTTCTGAATCTCTTCCATTACAGTTGGGAACATACTTGTATCTGTATGAGGAATGAAACATGCACCTACAAATTCATCCATATAGATTGGCACTGTAGAAAGTTCCATATATGTCATATTGGAAGCAAGTTCATAAGTCTTCTTCTCTGCAGGTGTTGACAGAAGCATCAGATAGGCACCTGTCAGAGATGAGTTACCAATGTAGTGGAATTTCTCGATGGGGATATCCGGGAACATACCGATGTTGACTGCATTCTGCATGTTGATACCGCTTCCGATACCACCTGCAACATACACATCATCGATCATGCTCACATCGAAGTCCAGAGAAGTCAGCATTGTACGAATCGCTGAGAAGATGGCACCTTTGGCACGGATGAAGTTGTCAATATCAACTTCTGTAATCTCAACATCCTTTACAGAACCTGCCTCTTCCTCAAATGCAAGGATATAGCTGCCCATTCCGTATTTGTCATGTTTGATTCTCTTTCCTTCACGGATAAATTTACCCTTAGGGTTGATGATTCCGCAGATATAAAGTTCACTGATCACATCGATGATACCGGATCCACATAAACCTACAGGTTTCGTTCCCGGATCACCTACGATCTTGTAGGTAGGCTCCATAGTCTCTTTGTCAATGGTACATGCTTCGATGGCTCCGTCTGTGGCACGCATACCACAGCTGATGTCACCACCTTCAAAGGCAGGACCTGCAGAACATGCACAGCTCATCATAAAGTCTGAGTTTCCAAATACAAGCTCTCCGTTTGTACCAAGGTCGATAAACAGTGAAAACTCCGGCCTGTTCCAGATCTGGCTGACCAGGGTTCCGGCTGTAATATCGCCGCCTACATAGCTTCCGATATTCGGCGCCATAATAATATGAGCGTCTTTATTAATATCAATTCCCACATCAGAAGCAAAGAGGGAATTGGTCTTAAAGAATGCAGGGATATATGGTTCTGTACGTAATGGATCAGAATTAATTCCTGCAAACAGATGATTCATAGTTGTATTAGATGCCACGCACATTCTGTATATGCGGTTTTTCGGGAATTTGGCACTTTTGCACATCTCGTTGATCATCGGATTGATGGTTTCTTTGATCACAGCATCCTGCAGCTTTTGCTGGCCGCCCGGTTTCTGTGATTCTACAATTCGGTTAATAACGTCTGCACCAAAACGGATCTGTCCGTTTCCGGCAGAACTCTTTGCCAGAATTTCACCGTTTTCCATATTGATCAGTACAGCGGAAACAGTTGTTGTACCAATATCGATTGCCAGACCACCGATTACTACATCTTCGTCTTTACCGAAGATATCATACACAAACATATCGTCAGAAGTAGCGCGGATCACACATTTTACTGAAAAATTACTCTCTCTCAATACATCCGGAAGCTTTTTCAGAACTGCATAAGGGATTCTGACTCTGCTGATATTCAGATACTTCCGCAGTGCTCTTGTAAGTCTCTCGTTATCCGGCATTGTGTCATCCAGAGACGGAGGATCCATTGTGACATCCACAACCTCCAGACTGTTTTTCAATTCGATGCCTGCAAGTTCTACATCTCTTTTGGCATTTTCAAAAATGGCTATTTCCTCTTTAGAGCTTAAATCAGCTACTTTCATTCTGCTCTTATAGGCAGATGCAATATCAGGTACCAGCACATTTACATCTGCACTGATCTTGCTGCAGCATGCAAGGCGCCATCCTTCCTGATATTCTTCGTCAGAAATATGTAATGTCTTTTTGCTCTCCAGTTCTCCGCTCTTTAACTGGACACGGCATTTTCCGCAGGCTCCGTTTCCAGAACATGGTGCATCGATCGCCACATTGGCTCCACGAGCTACCTCAAGTAAATTGTCCCCCGCATTGGCAAACGCTTCTACCACACTGCCATCTTCGAATGAAAATGTTACCTTAAACATTCGGCAACCACCTTTCTCATAATCGTTAATAGCCTGTAATAAAACAAGGGCCGAAGACCGAAGCCTTCAGCCCCCATAATTATGTATTCAATTCGTATGAAACTGATTAGATTTCCAGATAGGAATCTGCATACAGTGTATTGCCTTTGAATACATCACAGGATTTGATAGTTTCCATCAGACGAAGGTCGTTAGGGTTAACGATTGCTGATGTAAGACCATTCATCATAGCCATTGCTACAAGAGCAGAGTCCATGATCGGACGGATATGTTTTGGCATACCGTTACTGTTGTTAGAAAGACCACCTGTAGAGTTCAGTCCCATTTCAGAGAACATCTTGATAGCTTCAAGAACTTCCATCTGTTTGTCCTGCATTCCTTTTACAACGAGGAATAACGGGTCAAACCACAGATCTTCTGTATCCATGCCCTGAGCCATACCTCTTTCAAGCATGTTCTGGCAGTGCATCATACGCTCATCATTGTCAGCTGCTACCATACCAGAGGAGCAAAGTGCGATACAGATTGCATCATTTGCTGCTGCAAGGTCGATATTGGAAATTCTGTCACCTGCGTCTGCAGAGTTAACGATTGGTTTTCCTTTTGCTCTGTTGTATACAGAAATACCAGCTTCGATAGCTTTCTGGTTTGTTGTATCCAGTGCAAGCGGAACATTATCAAACTCAGACTGAAGGAGCTGAACAGCCCATTTCATTAAGTCTTCGCCATCATTTTCTGCAGGTCCGATATTTACATCGAGGTAAGTAGCACCAGCATCCAGCTGCTGTTTTGCTCTTTTGATGATCGGTTCAGGATCTCTTTCTGTAAATGCTTTGTTTACTGCCGGTGCAGTAGTGGAAAGTCTTTCTCCAATTGTTACGAATTTTGCCATAACCCTGTTCTCCTTTTATATTTATTTATACAGAGAAATCTGACAATTGCAGATCCTCTGCATACATTTTTCTTTATAATCCGGCCAGTACAAAACCGACCAGATGTTTACGGTCATTAGATCTGGCCGTCTGCCTGCAGATCCTTTAAGAATTTAACAAGCTGTACAGCTTCTCTTGGTCCAACGATGATTTCCCATCCAGGAAGTTTTGCTTCCAGATCACCCTTCAGAACCGCTACTTTACCAGGAATGATCAGTTTTCTGGATTTAACCTTCGGTTCAACATTCTCTTTGATATAAGAAGAAATACTGTTACCGGAGAATTTACCAGCTGCCCATGATGTCAGTACGGAAAGTCCGCCTGCATCATTGATTACCAGGTTAAGCGGAACACCGGAACGCTCCAGCTCGCCGGATACTACGAAATATGTAAGAGCAAAGTCTACAGTAGTAACTACTACTGCATTCTCATCAGCACCATTTAACGGATAGATGCCTGGCTCAACTTTCATTGGCTTCTGCGGGTCAGTGTAAACGTTCTGACGCAGACCATATAATGGAAGAGCCTCTGCATATGTCATCTGCTCCATAACGATGATGGAACCATATTTCATTGTAAACATAGATGCTAAAGCTGCCTGTAAGTGAAGGTCACCTTTTGCGATCTTAACAAGGTTTACGATAGATGGATAACCAAATGTTCTGTCCTGATCTTTCAGAGCTGCACGACGAACCTGTACAGTGTTTGCAAAGGTTTCTTTAATGTCAGCGCCTGTTGTATCAAGAACAAGATTCTTGTTTCCAAGTTTTTCAAGAGCTGCTGTTGTATCATATAATTCATTTAAGTCTTTACCGGATACACCGAGAACAACACCTGCTTCTGTAGCAACTGCGTTCATTGCTTCATAGTTGGAAGCATCAGCACCGTTTAAGACCGGTTTGCTGTCTTTGCATACTGCAAGAGCTGCTTTAGCGATTTCAGGATCTTTACAGTCAAGAACTAAAGTTCTGCCAAGACCTGCTGCTTTTTCTACAAGTGCAGTATATTTAGCTGCATCTGCGCCTTCACCACAGTTTACATATACAAGTTCAGCATACATTCTTTCGCCGATACGGTCATAATCTACCTTCGGGATTTCTGCAAGTTTTGCCTCTACTGCAGCGTCATCCATGCATGTGCACAGAGCTACTGCATATCTTGGCTTGCTTACAAATGTTTTTTCATGTCTGAATAATACTGTTTCTCCACCCAGAGTGTGCTCTTCTGCACCAGTACCAATTTTGATTGTCTTCATTGGCGGAGCAGTAGCCTCGGAAAGAGATGCTAAAGCTTCATCAGACATATGCGGACATTGTTCGATTTTCATAGCGCCCTGAGCAACTTTCATAGAGAAAGCCATACAAGTTGGGCATCCGCATTCCTTACAGTTTTTCTTTGGTGTTAATTTAAAAATCTGAATACCATTCAGTGCCATTTTATTTGTTCCTCCTATTCAATTACGCAAGTGCTTTGATCATTCTGGAAATAGCTGCAACAGCTTCCGGATGTCTTAAGATGACTGCATCAGATCCGGCTGCAAGGTCAGCAGCAGCTGTCATAACTTCCATATCGATTCCACGCTCTTCTTCCGGTCCCCATTCAGGCATATCTTTCTCAGAAGCTGTTGCTTCTTTTACGCCCCATGTTTCAGCGGATACCGGTGTAATGATAGGCATCTGCAGCATGTTATCATTCTGAGATAAAGCTGCACCTTTAATACGGTCCATAGTGGATACAACATATTCATATCCATATCCGGCAGCAGCACTACCGATATTCATAACAATTTTCTGTGCATTAACGCCTAACTGAGTAGTTACAACGTTAAGCTGTTTAGCAAGGTTGATATCTACGGCAGATTCTGCACCTACGATCTGATCGTAAGCAAGTCCTGCTGCAGCACCGATTGCTTTGTAGTTTTCTTCTTTTTCTGAAAGAATCAGTACGTTTCTTCCCTGAAGAGCTTCTGCTACCTTAGGAAGGAGTTCTGCATCTTTCTCTACATTCTTGCATCCTTCAACTACTAATGGTGCATCAATTGCATCTGCAACTTCTTTAACAACTGCGATAAGTTCATCAACAGATTTGTTTACACCGTTCGGATCTCCACCCTCAAGGATCAGAGCTACAAAGTCAGCACCTTCCATAGCTGCTGCTTTTTTAGCCATTTCTCCGATTGTGGATGCTCCGTCATAGTATGCTTTGATACCTTCGGATACAATATTCTCAAGACCCATATCAGAGATTTCAACACCGATCTTAGGTGCGTTTTCTGATGGTGCATCAAAAGAATAAAATGGATAAGTAGAGTCTCCGCCGATTGTTACAGTCTTATCTCCGCTACCAATTGTGACTGTATTAATCTTTGCATTAAATTTCTGAAGTTTCTGATTAAACGGCATTTCTATTTGGCCTCCTTAAAAAAATTACTATGTACTTGCCTCTACGCAGACAAATCACATCATCTCATATAGTATACTACATCATCGGGTCCATTGACAAGGCTGGATGATTATGTTCTGTTAAAAATGCAACAAGCTCTTCTGGATCTGTTGTATTTGTCTCGTCACCAATCATATCAGTAAAGTTGTCAATACCATACAGTTCCTTTGCTGTCTTATTCAAACGCTCCGCAACTGTCTCTTTTAATTCCTTAGGCATCCATACGATACGTTCAATACCGCCTTCTGCCTTCATGAATTTCTTGGATGAAATAAAGTGTTTACCATGTCCCATGAATCCTGGTGTCTGAACACCGCCGCCAGTCATAGATGCCATCTCTGAGAATGTCATTCCGAGAGGTGTCATTCCTGCATATTCACGGTTGGCGATTACTACACCATTAGAAAATGGCTCAATACCACAGATACACTCAAAGCATCCACAGGAAGTCATAGGATCCTGCATAATGGAATAAAGTGTAACGTGTTCGAGAGCTCCCTGTGAGAATTTTTGTACAGCTTCATCAACATCCTCATAAGAACCAAGGTTCTCATCAATTGGTCTTTCCTTTGTAATGATCTGACAAGGTCCGTTTGGATCCAGTTCATTTGTTGCTTTTGCATCCAGCCATGAAACGGCTCCGCAAAGTCCAAGTCTCTCTGGTGTAACAACACATACATGAGACGGTGAAAAAGCCTGACAAAGGATACAGCTGTAATATACGTCTACAGTTTCATCTGTAAGATTTTCAAGACGTGCATCACGTTTATCGAATACAGGGATTGCTACCTCATGACGGATTCTTGTACACTCAGCCGGATCAGTATAAACGGTTACCTGACATTTATCAACTACAGCTTCAAACTCATTTTTTACCTGTGTATACAGAACTTCACCGATATGTCTGATACGGAATCCTGCATTGTAAGCTTCCTTACCGATACGGATCCTCTGCATATCTCTCTGTCCTGTATGATAAACTCCCTCAATACAGTTAATGTAATTGTGGAATTTACGCTCAATTACAGGTTCAAAATCAGGCTGCATTCTCTTTCCCGCTACTTCTACCACGTAAGCGATCGGATTCTTGCTTCCCAATTCCATTTCATCTACATCTGGTCCTACAACTGTAATCTTGTGGTCCTCTACCTCATCCATACTTCTTGTCTGCACAAGTTCTGCACAATCCACACGGGAACCGTCGAACTCAACCTGCATATCTTTACGACGGATAATCTCGCCTTCGAATGCAGACGCAAACGCAACAGGAATATCAATATTGGTAATTTTGATCTTAATATTTCTGGCTTCCAGAGAAACCTTATTAAAATCAGCAACATTCGGGCATGCGATCAGCGCACCCGGAACTTCTGTAATGTTTTCATCTTCATTGGAAATCACAGGGAATCCAAGTTTGATTGCTCCTGCACCAGCAGCCAGAATCACATCATCGATCGGTTTAAACGCATTGACAAATGCCGGTACTCTCTCTGATGTATACTTGATCAGAGCGGCTGCATCTCCAGGAGTAACGTTTCCGAAGATCAGAGCTGCACGAAGTGCCACGGATACTACATGGATTACAGAAGTAATATCTTTTCCAAGTGGTACGATTCGAACATTATAGCCCATTTTCAATCCAAGTTCCTGCGCCTGGTCAATAATTCCTCCAACAAGTGTAACAAGAATTCCCTGTGCCTGATAACTCTTTACCAGATCTACACCTTCCTGTGCGGTAGGTGCCGATCCAATAATAACAGCTACACCAGGAATATCACCGGTTACAAGAGGTACACCAAGTTCACGGATTATGGAATCCGGAAGGTGTCCATAGTACGGTTCACTGTATGGCTCCGCTCCATCCAGATACTTCAGTACTTCTATGAACTCTGCACAAAGTGCGGTAGCGACTCCGGACATCAAAGCGTCATCTAACTGATGCTCTCTTGTCATAAGAGATTTGATCACACCAAGTGCTTCTTTCATTTCACCAAGGGTCTTCACCTTGACTCCTGTTACTGCATAGTAACATGGCAGACAGTAGGCAGTATGAGGAAATTCAACTGCCTTGTCTGCGCCGTGCTGTGCAATGGCTCCCTCTACAGCCTGACAGGTTAACCCGTAGACTGCATCATTTCCGTTAAAGATTCTGTCGATTAACAATTTGCACATCTCCATTTCGTATTTAGAATAATACTATGGTTTTATCTATATAACGCTTTAGGCGTTTAAACCCCGGAGACGTTTAGTGGCTTCCGCATTGCCCATCCACGACTCCGGGCAAAACCACCAATCTTTACATCATCGGATCAAGAGCTAATGCCGGATGGCCTTTTTCTGTAAGGAATCCAACCAGTGTCTCCGGATCAGTAGCGATTGTTTCATCACCGATCATATCTGTAAAGTTTTCAATACCATAGAGTTCATTTGCTGTCTTATTAAGACGTTCAGCAACAAACTCTTTCAGTTCTTTCGGCATCCATACGATACGTTCAATACCGCCTTCTGCCTTCATGAACTTCTTGGAGCTGATGAAATGTTTACCATGTCCCATGAAACCAGGTGTCTGAACACCACCACCTGTCATGGATGCCATTTCTGAGAATGTCATTCCAAGAGGTGTCATGCCTGCATACTCACGGTTAGCGATAACAACACCATTGGAGAATGGCTCGATACCGCAGATACACTCGAAGCATCCGCATGATGTCATAGGATCCTGCATGATAGAGTACAGTGTAACGTGCTCTAATGCACCCTGGGATAATTTCTTAACAGCTTCATCTACATCTTCATAAGAACCAAGGTTCTCATCAATAGGTCTTTCTTTTGTGATTACCTGGCAAGGTCCGTTTGGATCCAGCTCGTTGGTAGCTTTTGCATCCAGCCATGAAACGGCACCGCAAAGTCCAAGTCTCTCAGGTGTAACAACGCATACGTGAGACGGGGAGAATGCCTGGCAGAGGATACAGCTGTAATATACATCTACAGATTCGTCTGTCAGAGTATTCAGACGGTCATCACGTTTCTCGAAGATCGGGATAGCAACTTCATGACGGATTCTTGTACACTCAGCAGGATCTGTATAAATAGTAACTTCACATTTATCAACAACTGCGTCAAATTCATTCTTAACCTGTGTATAGAGAACTTCACCGATATGTTTGATCTTGAAGCCTGCAGCAAATGCATCTTTGCTGATACGGATTCTCTGCATATCTCTCTGTCCTGTATGATATACACCTTCGATACAGTTGATGTAGTTATGGAACTTACGCTCGATAACAGGTTCAAAGTCAGGCTGCATGTTTTTACCTGCAACTTTAACAACATATGCAATGCTGTTCTTGCTGCCAAGTTCCATGTCGTCTACTTCCGGACCAACAACTGTAATCTTATGGTCTTCTACTTCACTTGCATCACATGTATGTACAAGCTCTGCACAGTCTACACGGGAACCATCGAATTCAACCTGCATGTCTTTACGACGGATAATCTCACCTTCGAATGCAGATGCGAAAGCAACCGGGATATCGATGTTTGTAATTTTAATCTTGATGTCACGTGCTTCCAGAGAAGTCGCATTCCATTTGGAGATGTCTTTCTGGCAGATCAGGCTCTTCGGTACTCTTGCAACATCTTCCTGGTTTGTGATAACCGGGAATCCAAGAGCGATAGCGCCTGCACCACAAGCTACGATCACATCATTTAACGGTGCAAATGCATTAACAAATGCAGGTACACGTTTCATTGTGTAATCCATCAGAGTTGCAGCATCACCTGGTTTTACGTTACCGAAGATAAGAGCTGCACGAAGTGCTACAGATACTACATGGATAACTGCTGTAACGTCTTTTCCAAGCGGGATAACACGTACGTTAGCACCTGTCTTGTATCCAACTTCCTCTAACTGGTCAATAACGTCACCAACCAGAGTGATCAAGATACCCTGAGACTGATAGGATTTAACAAGGTCTGCTGCTTCCTGAGCGGAAGGAGCTTTTCCAAGGATAACTGCTACACCTGGGATATCACCTGTTACAAGCGGTACACCAAGTTCACGGATCACTGCATCTGCAAGATGTCCGTAGCAAGGAGCTTCATAAGGAACTGCTCCGTCAATATATTTCAGAACTTCGATAAATTCTGCGCAGAGAGCTGTAGCAACGCCTGACATAAATACGTCATTTGTTCTCTTCTCTCTTGTCATAAGAGTTTTTACTACTGCAAGAGCATCTTTTAACTCTGCAAGAGTTCCAACCTTTGTTCCTGTTACTGCATAGTAGCATGGTAAAGAATATGCTGTATCAGGGAAGCTGACTGCTTTGTCAGCGCCGTATTTTTCAATTGCCTGGTTGATGGCACCCTCTGTAAGTCCATAAACCGCGTCGTTTCCCGCAAAAACACTTTCAAATAAAGTCACTTGTTCTACCTCCTAATATATGATTACTGACGATCTATCTTTTCTTTTATTTTAATGATCTCATCGGTAACTGTCTTGCTGAAGTCATATGGGGATTTTCCCTGTCTGTCTGCATCAATTACCTCTGTGTTGTAATGAATCATACCTAAAAGATCTTCCTGTGGAATCCGTTCTCTGATAAAGTTTTCGTCATCTTCATTGCGCACTTTGTTTGCGACAACCTTTACCTGAGACACTCCTAAATCTTTTGCCAGGCGCTTTACATTTTTATATGTCTGCACACTCCTTGCACCTGGTTCGATCACTACGATAAATGCATCAACTCCTTCTGTGGTTCCTCTGCCGAGATGTTCCAGGCCGGCTTCCATATCAAGAATTACTACATCTTCTCTTCTAAGTACCAGATTATTGATAATGCGCTTTAACATTACATGTTCCGGGCATACACATCCGCCGCCGCCTGTCTCGACAGTTCCCAGGACAAGGAGCCGTACGCCATTACAGACCTTACCATATTTCTCCGGAATATCGTCTACTTTCGGATTCAGATGATAGAACTGATTTCCTGCTGTAGCCCCTGTACGTTCTTCCACCAGCTTACGCATCTTTGAAATCGGTACAATAGAATCCAGAGTTTCTTCATCAAAGCCTAATGCAAGACCAAGATTCGCATCCGGATCCACATCTGCTGCAAGTACCGGTCTGCCCTCTGCTGCATACAACCTGGCCAGCGTTGCTGCAAAAGTGGTTTTGCCTACGCCGCCTTTTCCTGTAACTGCTATTTTCATTTTACGTCATCCACCTTTTATTACATTTTAAGATTACAGCAGATTAGATTCCTAATGCTGTTCTCTTCTCTTCGATTCTTTCGATCATCAGATCAACTAATTTCTCAATATCTGTTTCTACTGTATAAGCAGCTCCTGTCCATTTTCTTGTTCCCTCTGTAAGAAGCTCTCCCATTTCTGAAGAACCGGAAACATATGGATCAACACCAAGGAATGTATCAATACCGGTACCTACTACATAGTTACCGATGGATACAGCTTTTTCAGACATCCACTCAGGAGCACATCCAACTACAGGAAGCTGATTGATCTGAAGACCTGCATCTTTTGCAAGTTCAGCAGCAAGGATCATCATACGGGAAATATCTACGCATGATCCCATGTGGAGTACCGGTGGGATATCAGCCAGTTCACAGACACGTTTCAGACCTGCACCACAGAGATCTTTTGCAGATTTGTCCATAAGACCTGCTTTTGCAGCTGCCTGTGCAGAACATCCGGAAGCAATGACAACGATATCATTGGCGATACATTTCTTCATCAGTTCAATATGTGCATAGTCAGGACGGATCTTAGGATTGTTACATCCAACCATAGCAACAGCACCACGGATAACACCGGAAGTGATGCACTCAAGTAATGGTTTTGTTGTTCCTGTCTCATCAACCTGAGAGTTTGTAACACCGTCAAGAACCTTAACGATTGCTTCTACGGAATAACCAACTGTAGCTTTCTGTTTCAGCTGTGGGATATGTACAAGTTCAGGTTTTCTGTTCTTGAAGTTATCAATAGCCATCTTAACGATCGCTTTTGCATTCTCTCCTGCTGTCTCAGCATTGAATCTGATAAATTCAGCATCAGGCATCTGAGCGATTGGAGAAGTTGTGATAAATTTAGTATGGAAGCATTTGCTTAAAGGTCCTAATGCAGGGAAGATACACTGAACGTCTACTACGATCGCTTCGCAGGCACCTGTCAGCACTACATTCTCCTGCTGCAGGAAGTTACCGGCCATCGGAACACCGCGACGCATAGCTACTTCGTTTGAAGTACAGCATACACCGGAAACAGTGATTCCTTTTGCTCCTACAGATTTTGCATAATCGATCATTTCTTTGCTGTCTGCATATTCACAGATCATCTCAGAAAGGCTCGGATCATGTCCGTGTACAACAATGTTTACATTCTCTTCAACCATTACACCAAGGTTAGCTTCTGTGTCAATTGGCTTCGGAGTTCCGAATAAAACATCAGAGAACTCTGTTCCCATCATGGAACCGCCCCATCCATCAGCCATACCGCAGCGAAGAGATTGTTTTACAAGAGCTTCCGGAAGAGAAGAACATCCCATATGAGCCATATGTAAAGAAGTGGAAACTTCACGGTCGATTGCACGTGGTGCAATTTCATTTTCAATCAGTTTCTCTTTCTGTCCTGCAGGCATTCTGTCAAGGAATCTCTGATATCCGAATGGTTTACCATATTCCATCAATCCTGTCTCAGCCATTTCATGAGCCAGATCATAGATATCTTTTCCTTCTGTCTCTACGCCCCATTCTTTTGCGATACGGATCAGTTTCTCAGGATCTTTTACCTGATAGTTTCCGCCGTCTTTTGCACAATATAATGTGTGGCAGATTTCACGACCGTGATCAGAGTGAGTAGCTGCACCACCTGCTGTAAATTTCAGGAAGTTTCTTCCTACGATACCATGAACGTCACATCCGCAGATACCTCTTGATGCTTTAGGGGTAATACGACATGGTCCCATAGCACAGATACGACAGCAGACACCCTGCTCACCGAATTTACAATGTGGAGTCTGTTTTTTTACACGAAGCTGCCATGCGTCAGCTCCAACCTTTGCACCTGTCTCCAAAAGTCTGGCAGTAGCCTCTTCAAACTCTTCCACTGTAGTTAATTTGAATTCACTCATTATAGACCTCCTTTAATTCTGGTTTGTGTATTCCTTTAAGATACACATTTTTATTTTATTAATAATCCCACAGGCAGGAAATCCCGGTTATCTATAGGTTATCTATATCTGAAGAATTGGCTCCGTTAAAGATAACTGTGATAACCCATCCCATCCCCTCCCATGGGTTATTTAACTTAAAAAATAAAGATGTAAACTTGTATTTATCTCTGCATATATAGATTTCCTATGCGCAGAAACATCCCTCATCGGATTCTCATCCGACAAGGGGTGTTTCTTATAATTTTAAATTATCAACGATTGCACAAAGTGCAGTCTTGACAGGGTTGTCTTCCGGAAGTGTGCTTGTAGGACGTCCTTCACAGTCATATTCATAAACTGTTTCATCCTGTGGAACAACACCAAGAAGTGTCAGTCCCTGATTTGCAATCTCTTCCTGAATTCCCTTATTCAATTCTCCTTTCGGAGCTCGGTTAATGATCAGACCGACTGTATCAGGATGCATATCACATTCTTTAATGAGTTCTGCAATCCTGCCTACTGCCTGTACGCCTCTTCTGGAGCAGTCGCTGACCAGAATGGCAGTCTGCATGCTCGGAAGAACACCTCTGCTGATATGTTCCATTCCGGCTTCATTATCTACAACAATATACGGATAATTATTCTGGTATTTTGCAAGCTGAGTCTGAAGAAGACCATTAACATAGCAGTAACAGCCTTTTCCCTGAGTTCTGCCCATGACAAGAAGATCAAAATCATCATCTTCTACAAGCGCATCTTCAAAACGCATTTCCGCGTAATCAGCCTTAGACATTCCGGTAGGAATTGGATTCTCTTTTGCAAGCTCTGCACGTGCAATTTCTTCACGCACATCGCCAAGAGTTGTCTCTACCTTTACGCCAAGAACCTCATTGAGGTTTGAGTTTGCATCAGCATCTACTGCAAGAATCGGCCCTTTACCCTTTTCACACAGGTACTGGATCAGCATTCCGCATAATGTTGTTTTTCCCACGCCGCCTTTTCCTGCGACAGCAATTACGTGTGCCATAAAACCAGGTGCCTCCTAAATCTGTCTTAGTATTCTTTCTATAAATAAAAAATGATGTTAAGGTCAAAAGGTGTTTTGTCCCTATCTTAATATCAGTCACATTTCAGTTTCACAATACTGTTGGCAAGGTCAACCATTAAAATAGTTCCCTCGACCACTCTCTCATCTCCCATAATATCACGGAGAATCAATTTATTCCCATCCACATCTATACGGGAAACATTTTTAAAAATAACAGAATCGTCACTTTCTTTATATACAGTTGCCAGACACATGTGATGTCGCCTCCTATTTCATCTCTTCTTTAACAAGTGTTAAGGCAAGTCCAAGTCTCATATTGCCTTTCTGAAAATCTGCAACAGCTTCCTTAATAGTCTTACATGCTGCATCCATTCCCATCTTGGCAAGGTTATCAGCCATCTGATCCAGTTCCTGAGCATGATGCTCATTGTGCTGAAGCATATATGTCAGAAGAGCCAGTGTCTCATTCTTACAGTCACCTTCACTGCAGGATCCGCAATGAGCAGTATCACAGGCATGATCTGCATGAGAATGTCCATGATCATGACCTTCGCCATGAGTATGCTCATGAGTATGAGTCATACCATCTTCATGGGTATGTTCATGGGTGTGTCCATGCCCATGCTGGACAAGATTCCCATTTTCATCTTTGATTAAATGCATGGTTAAATGCTCCCTTCTATTGAAAAATACACTGAATTTATAAAATTCAGTCTTTTTTTATGACAATAAATTATCAATTTACTGATATTATACATCTTTTTTTTCGTTTCCGCAAGCCATTTAGCATAAATAATCACTAAAAAAATTTTGAAATATATGCTTTGAAATAGCTTTTTTCACAAGAACTGTTAATACTTTAACCCTTATGTTATATTGTTAACAATGTACTCTTGCAAAAACTTAATAATTTTTATGTACTTCTGACACATTTTTATGTTATACTTGGACAAGATTATCGGGCAAAGCAGCTTGCCCAAAGTGTATATAGGAATTGGAGGAATTGTTTTGGATAATACTGTTTTTCTGAATACAAACAGAGAGATGCCTTTACTCGGACTGGGAGTATACAAAGCCACCGGGGAAAATGAGGCCGAAAATGCTATTATTTCTGCTGTTGAATCAGGATACCGTCTGATTGATACAGCCTCCGTATATAAAAACGAAGAAAATGTAGGACGGGGAATCGCCAGCTGTGGAATACCGCGAAATGAACTTTTTATTACTACAAAAGTATGGAATACCGCACAGCGTCTGGGAGACATTCAGGGTGCTTTTGAAAGAAGCCTGGACCGGCTCAAACTGGATTATGTGGATTTGTATCTGATCCACTGGCCGGTTCCGGGATGTTATCTCAGCACCTGGAAAGTACTGGAGGAAATCCAGAAATCCGGGCGGGCTCTTTCTATCGGTGTCAGTAATTTTGAAATCCGTCATCTGGAAGAACTGGAAGCCAATTCCGGAATCATACCTGCTGTAAATCAGATTGAATGCCATCCTCTCTGCTATCCGAAAGAGCTGATTGATTATTGCCAGGATAAAGGAATCCAGGTACAGGCATATGCCCCGCTTGCAAGGGGTGCATATCTTGATAATGATGTTATGTGTGTACTCGGAACTAAATATGCCCATACTCCTGCTCAGATTGGTCTGCGCTGGGCTACCCAGAAGGGAATATCAGTAATCCCGAAATCCGTACATCCTGACCGCATCAGAAGTAACGGCAATATTTTTGATTTCACAATCGAACAGGAGGATATGGATCTGATCGATACTCTGAACGAAAATTTCCACAGTTCACATGTTCCCGAGGATTTAAGGGACATTGCATTCTGATAAAGAGTAGTTAAAAAATATTTTATCATTCAAATGTAAAAAGCAGATGTATTTATATAACATCTGCTTTTTACATATTTATCATCTCTGTCTATAGAATTTCCCATAAATGATGCATTCGAAAGTTTTTCGTAACCATTCAGCAGTCAGCTATCCCGCGAGGTACTGAACAGTTACAGTTTTTCTATAACATCTCAGTTAGTTTTCTGTCCGTCTTCCCATGGAAGCATCGGCGTCTCCACTTTCTTATCTCTTACCATAAGGTCGATCACCGCTTCCGCTGCACTTTTTCCTTCGAACAAGACTTTGTTTATTTCTGTGATGATCGGCATTTCCACATCATACTTCTCAGCCAGTTCTTTTGCTGCTTTTGCAGAATAGACGCCCTCCACGATCATTTTCACTTCAGCCATCGCCTGCTCCATGGTATATCCTTTTCCCATCAGATATCCGGCTTTCCGGTTACGGCTGTGGACACTGGCACAGGTAACGATCAGATCTCCGATTCCGGACAGACCATAAAAGGTTTCCATACGTGCTCCCATTTTAACACCCAGACGTGAAATTTCTGCAATTCCTCTTGTGATCAGGGCTGCTTTGGTATTATCGCCGTATCCCAGACCATCTGCGGTTCCGGCCGCCAGTGCGATCACATTCTTTAACGCTGCGCCAAGCTCCACTCCCAGCATATCCGGCGTGGTATAAACTCTGAAAACAGGGCTCATAAAGATTCCCTGCAAATATTCTGCTGTCTCTCTCTGGTGAGAACTTACCACACAGGTAGTCGGAAGTCCTTTTCCAACCTCTTCTGCATGGCTTGGGCCGGAAAGCACAGACACATTTGCCTGTGGAAGTTCCTGTTCAATGATCTCGCTTAAAGTAAGAAGAGTTTTTTCCTCCACACCTTTGGCAACATTTACAATTTTCTGTCCGTTTTTTACAAAAGGCGCCATACGCTTGCAGGTACTTCTGGTATAAGGCGAAGGAACTGCCAGAATTGCCACATCTGCATCCCGCAGGCTTCTCTCAAGATCTATTGTGATATCAATCGGTTCAGGAATCTTTACACCCGGAAGTTTGCTCACGTGTTCCCGCTTTTCTCTTAATGTTGTTATCTCCTCCCCAAGCGCCGACCAGAGAATCACCTCGTGTCCATTATTGTAAAGAAGGATAGACAGGGCAGTTCCCCAGCTTCCCGCACCAAGCACACTTATCTTTGCCATATAAATACCTCTTTTTATTTATTTTTTTTGCTTAAATAAATTTTACTTTCTGTCCCGTCAAGAAGCCGTTTTATGTTCTTTTTATGTCTGTAAAATGCCAGTACTGTCAAGAGTCCCATAACAATATAAAGCTCGATCATATGATAAGAATCCATATGATAAGAACCCATCTGTCCAAATACGATCATACTGATAAATGCAGCCAGATATGCACTTACCGAACACAGAGAAACATAGTGTGTCAGGAAAAACAGTCCGAAAAATACAATTGCACAGATCACAAAAATCCGCCAGTCAAAAGCAATCACAAGTCCTACAGATGCAGCTACGCCCTTCCCGCCCTTAAAATTAAGATAAAACGGAAAATTATGCCCCAGAATACACCCAGCTGCTGCATAAAGGCTCAGCAGCGGCAGAATATCTCCATAAGAATTTCCGAATATTGCCCTTACGATCAGGATGGCCGCAATACACTTCAGACAGTCACACAACAGATTCAATGCCCCGGCCTTTTTGCCAAGTGTACGCAGTACATTTGTAGAACCCAGATTTCCGCTTCCCTGTTTGCGGATATCAATATGATAAATTTTTCCTAAAATGTATGCGGTCTGAAAAAGTCCACATGCATATCCAATTGCAATACAAATCAGGCGTTCCATGATTATTCTTTTTCACCTCGTTCACGAATAATGAATTTCAGTGATGTTCCCGCAAATCCAAAGGCATCCCTGATCTTGTTCTCCAGATATCTGGTATAAGAGAAATGCATCAGCTCTTTGTCATTTACAAAGATAACAAATGTAGGCGGTTTGACAGCCACCTGTGTCATATAGTAAATCTTCAGACGTTTTCCCTTATCAGACGGAGGCTGCTGCATTGCCACTGCCTCAGAAAGGATTTCATTCAGGACACCCGTCTGGATACGCAGTGTCTGGTTTTCGATAACCGCATCGATCGTTTCAAACATTCTGGAAATCCTGAGTCCTGTTTTTGCAGAAATAAATACCAGTTCCGCATATGGCATATATGCCAGAACCTCGCGGATTCTGTTTGTGTGCTTATAAATAGTCTTATCATTCTTTTCAATGGCATCCCATTTATTTACGGCAATGATAACACCCTTTCCTCTTTCGTGGGCAATACCTGCAATCTTGGCATCCTGTTCTGTAACACCCTCTGACGCATCGATCATTACAATGACAACATCCGCACGTTCTACTGCAGTCACTGTACGGATCACACTGTATCTCTCAATCTCCTCTTTGACTTTTCCCTTACGGCGAAGTCCGGCAGTATCAATAAAGATATAATCCTTTCCCTGCCATTTTACTCTGGTATCTACCGCATCTCTTGTAGTTCCGGCAATATCAGAAACAATCACACGGTCTTCTCCCAGAAGTTTGTTTACCAATGACGATTTTCCTACGTTTGGTTTTCCCACAATGGCAATTCTCGGGATTTCATCATCTTCTTCTGTATCTGCATCCTCAGGGAAATGTTTTGCCACTTCATCCAGCATATCACCCAGCCCCATACGGTTTGCCGCAGAAATCGGAATCGGTTCACCGATACCAAGGTTATAGAACTCATAAACATCCATCATAAATTTCTGGATACTGTCTACCTTATTCACAACAAGGACAACCGGTTTGCCGCTGCGTCGGAGCATATCTGCCACCTTCGCATCGGAATCCACCAGTCCCTGATGAACGTCTGTGATAAAGATGATAACATCTGCCGTATCAATGGCAATCTGTGCCTGCTCTCTCATCTGAGAAAGGATGATGTCACTGCTGTCCGGCTCAATACCGCCTGTATCGATCATGGTAAATGTCTTGTCCAGCCATGTCACATCTGCATAAATTCTGTCTCTTGTAACGCCGGGTGTATCTTTTACAATAGAAATCTTCTCACCTGCCAGCGCATTAAACAATGTGGATTTACCTACATTAGGTCTGCCCACTATCGCTACTACCGGTTTGCTCATATATCTGTCTCCTTCTTATCTTTTTATGGTCTGGTACTTCGATCAGACAGTTTACCAGGTCAGCACCCGGTTCATCTACCACTACAACTTCCGTCTTAAGAGCCTGTCTGACATCTTCCACCGTCAGGTCATCCAGAAAAACATCCTCGCCGCTTCTGAGCATATTGCATGGGATCAGTACTTTTTCTCCCAGATTTCTCTGCGCAAGCTGATCCATAAGATCAGTAGCTGTAATCAGACCGGAAACTGTGATCTTCTCTCCAAAGAAATTATTCTTTACTGCATATACTTCAGCCTGGACATTCGGAAATTTCTTCTGTACCAGTTTTATCATTTTACCTATATAAGGCGCTGCCAGCCGTCCTGTTGCAACAGTGGCATTTACCTCTCTGTCATCGCCTTCAAGCTGCTCAAGTCTCTCTTTTACCTCTGTTTCAAGCAGACGCATCATACCAACACCATTCTCCAGCTGAAGGTATCCGTCATATCTGCCCTCCTCAGGAAGTTCATATCCTGCAAGAATATACCATTCATCCGAAGCATGTACAAAATGAATACCATGCTTCTTCACCATGATCTTCTGCCACCGCTCTACCTGACTGATCAGATACCTTGCATCCTCTTTATCAAAAGATTCCAGTGGATACAGACCTTTTCGATACCTGGAAAGACCTACAGGTACGATTGAAACACTCTGCAGTACAGGCGCATATTCCGACAGTTTTTCCAGACTGTATTCCAGTTCATCCCTGTCATTAATCCCCTTGCAGAGCACAATCTGCCCGTTCATGGTCACATCACCTTTATAAAGCCTGTCAACTTTTGCAAGGGCATCTCCGGCAAATCGATTATGGAGCATTTTACAGCGAAGCTTGGGATTCATAGTCTGAAACGATACATTGATCGGGGAAAGATGAAACTTGATAATACGATCCAGATCATAGTCACTCATATTGGTAAGGGTAACATAGTTTCCCTGCAGGAATGACAGTCTGGAATCATCATCTTTAAAATATAAAGTTTCTCTCATACCGGGCGGCATCTGGTCTATAAAACAGAAAATACAGTGATTGGAACAGGAGCGGTACTCATCCATAAGACTGTTCTCAAACTCCACGCCAAGATCATCTTCATATTCCTTTTCTACTTCCAGTTCCCATTCCTCGCCATTCTTCTTTCGGATAAGGAGCGTAACAAATTCGTCATTCATCAGATAACGATAATCAAACACATCCTCTACCGGCTGGCCGTTAATGGAAAGCAGCGCATCTCCCGGTTCCAGTTCCAGTTCTTCTCCGATGCTGTCCGGAAGAACTCTGGATATTATGTGTAAATTTTTTTTCATGAATTTTACTCCATTGGAATGTAACCGGAAATTGTGTGTGGGATAAACTTTTCCGGCACATTTTGTTTCTCGATCATTCAGGAGCCGCTGATTTATTTACTGTGCAGGCACAGTAACTTTCTGACATTTACTCCTGATATCATATGACAGTAATTCCGGACAAAATATACCTGCGCCCAGAATCCACTATCTTTTATATCATAACAATTGTAAAAGAAAAAATCAATAAATTCCTTGACGTATTTTAGGGCAAATGTTATATATTATATTGAAATCTATTTTTTGAGTATAAAATCACTACTTAGGAGGAGTATTATGCCAAACATAGAATTGTTGGAAAAATCCATGCCGGTTGCACCTATCCGTATTGCAGCTCTTGGATGCAGAGAACTTGCAGAAGAAGTTGACAGAAAACTTGTTAAATTCCGTAAAGAGCTGGTTGAACGCAAACAGCTCAGTGCTATTCCTCAGGGATACAGCGAAGAATCATTTATTGTAGAATGTGAATGCCCCCGTTTCGGAACCGGTGAAGGTAAAGGTTATATTAAAGAATCCGTTCGTGGCACTGACCTTTATATTATGGTTGATGTGACCAATTACAGTGAATCTTATACTGTATGCGGACACGAGAACCATATGTCTCCTGACAACCATTTCCAGGATCTTAAACGAATTATTTCCGCTGCAACAGGCAAGGCACACCGTATCAATGTAATTATGCCGTTCCTTTATGAAGGCCGCCAGCACAGACGTACTAAAAGAGAATCTCTGGACTGTGCACTGGCACTGAAGGAATTAAGCGATATGGGAGTTTCCAATATCATTACCTTTGATGCCCATGATCCACGTGTCCAGAACTCTATTCCGCTGAATGGTTTTGATAACTTTTTCCCTACTTATCAGTTTTTAAAAGCTCTGATCAAGAGTGTGCCGGATCTTCGTGTTGACAATGACCATCTGATGATCATCAGCCCTGATGAAGGTGCCATGTCAAGAGCTGTATATTTCTCCAATATCCTTGGAGTAGATATGGGTATGTTCTACAAACGTCGTGATTACTCTACAATCGTCAATGGAAAGAATCCTATTGTTGCACATGAATTCCTCGGAGATTCCGTAGAAGGCAAAGATGTTGTAGTTATCGATGACATGATTTCCTCCGGCGGAAGTATGCTGGATGTTGCCAAACAGTTAAAAGAACGCAACGCAAAGAGAGTATTTGTATGCACTACCTACGGTCTGTTCACAGACGGTCTGGATAAATTTGATGAATATTATGAGAAAGGCTGGCTTGACAGAGTGATCACAACCAACCTGAATTACCGCATTCCGGAACTTCTCGAAAGACCATATTATGTAGAAGCAAATATGAGCAAATATCTTGCGAGCATCATTGATATCATCAATCATGATGTTTCCGTTGAGAAGGTTCGTTCCAGCAACGAAAAGATCATGTCTCTTATGGAAAAAGTAAATTCCAGATAGTTTTTCCGGCAGATGAATACGAAAAGGGGAGCTGTTAACCAGCTCCCCCCTTTTTCGTATTGTACAGTTAATCTGCCAATTCAGGATTACTCACTTCGCACTGTTGTGCTTATAACAATTTCAGGTTTTATGAACGTATGCCAAGAAAAGCCCCAAGATTTCCCCTTTTTCCATGGGAAGCCCTGTGAGAAAAGAGAAACTCAGGATTACAGCAGGTACAGAGATTTGGCATGGAAATGTTTTCTTCCGGGATTCCCGCTTCCAGAAAAATAATCTTGTTTGCCATCCACAGATTTAACTGATATTTTCCGTTTTCTTTTCTGTAAAACAGCCTGTTCCGGTATTTCTTATCAAAAACCTTTTCAAATTCTTCAATCACATCTTCGCTGACTTCATAACACTCCTGACAGATAGACGGTCCGATGGCCACCTTCAGATCTTTCGGATTACTTCCATACTCTTCAGACATCTTTTCTATGGTAACTGCACCGATTTTCTGAACCGTACCTCTCCATCCCGAATGAGACAGTCCGATCGCGTGATTCGCCGGATCAGCAAAATACAGTGGAACGCAATCCGCATAAAAGGTTGCGAGAACCAGCCCCGGAACATTTGTGATCATTCCATCTGTATCTGTATAATCACGCGGGATCACAATTCCCTTTCCGCGGTCTTTCTCTGTTACTTTCCGCACATTGTTGGTATGAGTCTGATCAGATGTAACGATGCTGTTCGTATCAAATCCCATAGCATCAGAAATCCTTCTGTAATTTTCTTTCACGCAGGATTCCTCATCACCTCTTGTAAAACTCAGGTTCATAGAACTGTAGATTCCTCTGCTCACTCCGCCAAAGCGGGTGCTGAATCCATGAACAAGCCAGTTCATTTCTTCATATGCGGGATATGTAAGAAATGTAACATCTTTATTGTTTTTTACATTCATCTTTGGAATCTGTTCACTGTTCCATTTTATCTTCATATTTCATTATTCCCTTCCTGCTGTATGGCAGATTATTCATCAAAGCAGTTTCTATAATTATTAGAGGATTGCAATATATTCAAACGCATTCTTAACCCAGTGTATTTCATCCCCGTCAATTCCTGCCACATCGAAACGGCATGGGATATCCACATTGTGATATTCCACTGTAAGAAAATACCTTGCCACCTTACATATGGTTTTCTGTTTAGCAGGATTTACTGCAGCCAGCGAATAACCGGAACTATTGTCTTTCCTGTATTTTACCTCAACAAAAACAAGATATTCTCCATCTCTGGCAATCAGATCGATTTCTCCAAATCTGCATCTGTAATTATATCTCAGAATAAATAATCCCTGCTGTTTCAGATAATCAGCAGCTTTTCGTTCGTAACAGCTTCCGGTAGACCGGGTATTTTTATGCAAATTCTTCCATCCATTTCTTTTTATATTATATGTAGGCATCTTTTGTTGTTACTGTGCATCACTCAGTGTATTGCTGTGTACTGAAGGATAGTAACCCTTTTGCAACTGTTTATATGAAATGTGTAATAAAGGTCTTTCTGTGGATCGGGGTTTCTCCGTATTTTTTCAGTGCCGCAATATGATCGGCAGAACCATATCCCTTATTTGATGCAAAACCATATTCCGGGAACACTTTATCATATTCTTCCATCATTCTGTCCCTTGTCACTTTTGCAACAATACTTGCTGCTGCAATGGAAACACTCTTTGCATCTCCCTTAATAATGGGAACCTGTGGAATGGTGATCTGAGGAATCGTGACTGCATCATTGAGAAGAAGCTGAGGAACCACTTCCAGTTTACTTACCGCCTCCCGCATTGCCTCATAAGTAGCCTGAAGGATATTGATCTCGTCAATACGCTCCGGGCTGCGCATACCGATTCCTACTGAAACCGCTTCCCTCATAATCACATCATACAGTTCTTCTCTTTTGGAAGCACTGAGTTTCTTGGAATCGTTCAGATAAAGGATCCGGCTGTCCTGTGGCAGAATTACTGCACATGCCACAACCGGGCCTGCAAGGGGGCCTCTTCCCACTTCATCAATTCCGCATAAATAACCAAGATGTTCATATTTATGCTCATATACCTTCATATTTTCAATACGCTGCTTCTCCGCTTCCAGAGCTGCTTCCTTTTTGCGGCACTGTGCGATCAGCTTTTGCACACCACTTCTTGTATCTTCTTTATAAATTTCATATAAAGCCGGGTAGCTGCTCATATCTGCTGCAGCAAACTCGACTTTAATCTCAGCTATTGTTTTCATAATGGCGCCCACTCCAATGTGATCCGCCCCATTTTTCCGGAACGGAAATCATCAAACAGTATCAGCGAAGCTTTGGCATAGTCCAGCTCTTCCTGCTTTTTCAGACACCCTCTGGCTCTGGCAATCGCCTCCAGAACTTCCACAGAAGTTCCCTCCTCTGTGATCTGATATCTCTCTGCCAGAATCCCTTTATAATTTTCGCGCAGATAATCGATCAGCCAGAGTGCCAGTTCCTCCATATTCAGAATGTCATCTTTGATAGAACCTACACATGCCAGACGGATTCCCACCTGCTGGTCTTCAAATTTCGGCCACAAAATACCAGGAGTGTCCAAAAGTTCTACTCCCTTATTCAGACGGATCCACTGTTTTCCTTTCGTAACTCCCGGCTTGTTTCCGGTCTTTGCACAGGCCCGTCCTGCAAAGGTATTGATAAATGTAGATTTTCCTACATTCGGGATTCCCACTACCATAGCGCGGATCGGACGGTTTTTAATACCGCGGCGTCTGTCTCTTTCTATCTTTTCCTTACATGCTTCCTGGATCACATTATTGATTGCTTTCATTCCGGAACCATTTCTGGAATCTACTTTTACAACATAAAATCCCTTTGCCTGAAAATAAGTTTTCCAGGCTTCATTCTGGCGCTCGTCAGCCAGATCTGATTTATTAAGAAGAATCAGTCTGGATTTATTTTTTCCCAGTTCATCGATATCCGGGTTTCTGCTCGAAAGAGGTACGCGGGCATCCACAAGTTCAATGATCAGATCGATCAGCTTAATGTCCTCCTGCATCTGTCTCTTTGCCTTGGTCATATGACCAGGGTACCACTGTACGTTCATATACACCTAACCTTTCAAAAATCCAAATTTATCTTTCGGGGAAATGACAAACCATACCTTTCCCACAATATATTTCTTATTGATATTTCCGATATCACCATACCGGCTGTCCTCACTGTTATTTCTGTTATCGCCAAGTACAAAATACTCACCGCTTTCCAGAGACACTCCGTCGGATGCCAATCCCGCATTACTGATTTCAGGAAAATTCTTATTTTCATTATATACTTCTCCGTTGACCAATACTGCTCCGTTGGATATCTGTACAGTCTCACCAGGCAGACCGACCACGCGGCCGATATGCAGAGCCGCATCATCACTTCCACTGGTTTTATATACAATGATGTCTCCCCGTTCAGGTGAGGATACTTTATAAACAGCCCTGTTTACAAAAAAGTGTTCTCCAACCTGCAGTGTGGGCTCCATGGCACTCTCCTGTACAGTCACTGATTGAAACAGCGCAATTCCCGCCAGAATGCCAAAAATGAGCACTACCGCTATCTGAAATATCCAGTTAAGGATTCCCCGGACTTTTTTATCTTCAAGTTTTATTTCCAGCATATCTCTGGTCTCTTTCAGTGCCGGACTATCTTTCCATTTTCTGATATTCATCCAAATCTCCTGACAGATGGAAAAAGAGGGACAATACACAAGTTATTGTCCCTTCTTCTGCTAATTCATGAAATTATTTAACAAGCTCTTTAACCTTAGCTGCTTTACCCACACGATCTCTTAAGTAGTTCAGTTTCGCACGACGTACTTTACCACGACGGATAACTTCTACTTTTACTACATGTGGGGAATGAAGTGGCCATGTTTTCTCAACGCCTACTCCGTTAGAGCTCTTTCTTACAGTAAATGTAGCTCTGTTGCTTCCGCCCTGTTTCTTGAGAACTGTTCCTTCAAAAACCTGAACACGTTCACGGTTTCCTTCTTTGATCAGTGCGTGTACTCTTACAGTATCACCTGTGTTGAATGCCGGTACTTCAGCTTTTAACTGAGCTGCTTCGATGTTTTTGATAATTTCGTTCATTGTATTTTCTCCTATTCTTATATGGATGTTCTTAATACATATCCTGTAACAGAGGACCATCTTTTTTCACAACAGTTGTGATTATACTATATAGCCTGATGTATTGCAATACTTTTTGCAAATTTTTTACCAGCAGATTACTTCACATCCTGTTTCCGTAACCAGAACAGTTACTTCCCACTGGGCTGAAGGAAGTCCGTCCTCTGTACGGACTGTCCACTCGTCAATCTCATCCGTATAAATTTCATCGCTTCCCATATTTACCATCGGCTCTATGGTAAACATCATACCCGGAACCATCAGGACACCTGTATTCTCTTCAGAAACAAAGCTTACCCATGGATCTTCATGGAACTCAACTCCCACACCATGTCCACCGATTTCTCTGACTACAGAATATCCGTTTTCTACTGCATGTTTATGAACTGCACTTCCCATATTTCCGATCGGAGTCCATGGTTTCACCTGGGAAATACCAATCTCAACACATTCTTTTGTGACCTTGACAAGTTTTTCTTTCTCCGGACTCACTTTACCGATGCAGAACATTCTGGACGAGTCAGAATAATAACCATTATATATTGTAGATACATCAACATTGATAATATCTCCCTCTTTCAGAATCTGCTCTTCATCCGGGATTCCATGGCATACCACTTCATTTACAGAAGTACACACGCTCTTTGGAAATCCTTCGTAATTTAACGGTGCCGGGATTCCCCCATGCCGTACAGTCTCTTCATGTACCCATCTGTCAATCTCTTCAGTGGATACACCTGGTTTAATATGCTCTTCCACATAATCAAGAACTGCGATATTGATTTTGCAGCTTTCTTTTATTTTCGCGATCTGTTCGGGTGTTTTGATCAGATCATGATCGATCACTGCATATCCTTTCTGCTTCATTATTTCCATTTTTTCATCAAATGCCTCATGGCATTTTTTATATTTTTTTCCGCTTCCACACCAGCATGGATCGTTTCTTCCAATTTTCAAAGACATGATAATTCCTCTTTCTTTTTTCTTATGTAGGGTACAGCGCATCATCACCATTACAGGAAACTGTGTACTGTTTTATCATACCACATTTTCTCTCGGAAATGTGAACTGTTATTGGTAAAATTACTCGTTATCTTTCGTGAATTGTAAGAAAAAGCATCTGCATCAAAGCATTTTTCAAACACACTCCGGAATTGAAAAATCCGGCAGTTTAATTGCTGCCGGATTTTTCAGAATCAGAAGTCTTATCTGTATTCATAATCTGATTAAGCTCATTTATCATCTCATCATCTTTCAGACGAAACTTTACTTCCACTCGTCTGGATGCATCCTTATCTACATTCCCATCGGAATCCAGAACCGGATTGGCTGAACCATGACCATTTACGGTCAGATAATTCTGAAGTTCTGAAATCTCATCAGAACTCAGGAAGTTCTCCCTGATTTCCGTCAGATACTGTGCAACTGCGAGAGAACGTTTCTGAGAAAGCTCCAGATTGTAATCATAGTCTCCGTCTGTGTCTGTATAACCGTCAATGATGATCTCAGCCAGATACTTCTTATAATCTTTCTGAAGAAGCACCTTACAGTAAATCGGAAGGATATCTGCAAGTTCCTGTTTGCCCTCATCTGTCAGTTCTGACTTATCATAGTCAAATAATACATTTGCATTGAGGGTAAGAGCACCTGTCTGAGCATCAATATCAACACTTACATTGTTTTTGGAAAACTCCTTCTGCAATGCTTCAATAACATCTGCCTTGACACCGATGATATTATCAATTTTCTTTTGCTGTGTTGCAAGAAGAGATGTTTTTTCATCAAGGCTGGCCTGCTGTTCCTTTAACTGTGCTGCCAGTTCTGCAAGAAGCTTTTTCTGCTTGTCAAGCTGTTCATCCTGGGAACTCAGCTTGCTGTTTTTCTCGTCCAGCTCACTCTGCTGTGCCAGAATTTCCGCTGTATACTGCTCCTGAAGAGCTATCTTGTCATCTCTCTCCTTAATACTCTCATTATAACTTTTCTGAGCCTGAAAAAGAGTCACACACATAATCAGTATAAAAAGGAGCAGCACACCGGCCATCATATCAGAATAAGACCGCCAGACATTAAATCCGCCCTCTTCTGATTTCTTTCTTTTGCGCATATTTTTCTCCTTTTTCTATTTAAATAAGCTGAATTTACCTTTCTGGTTTTTGGAAATATTTTTCATATTTTTGTTCATTTCCTCCAGAAGTGCCTCCTGACGTTCGCTCTGTTCTTCCAGAAGCCTGCGTATTTCTTCTGCGGATTCTTTCTGCGCCGCACTCTGAGCCGCCTTTCCGCCGGAAAGATAAATATTGTTATCCTCTTTCTGAACAGAAATGTCTGCAAAAAGTTTGCGCACCTCTTCCATTGTTTCATAGGTCATCTTCTGATAAGATACAAAGTCCTTCATTTTTGCATCCAGTTGTTCCACCAGTCCGCGGTTCGCTTCAAGCACATCTTTTCCTGCCTGATTTGCGGCAGAAACCTTTTCCATTCCCTGTGCAGCAGCTTCCACATATTTCTGCATTGTCTGATTGCAGGCAACCCAGAATTTGGCAGAAGATTTCTCGGATTCATGCAGATAATCCGCAATGCGCTGATAATCCTGCTGCTGAAGCTTCTGGATTTCCTGATTATCCTGTGTGATTCTTGTTGCCGTAGACATATAACGGCCCTGAACCTGTCCCAGTTCATTTACAAGGTCTTTCATAGCTTCACTCTGTTTTGCATATGAGGTATTCAGCTGATTACTCATCGTCTGATAGAGCCTTGTAGTATAATCAATATTTTCTTTCTGCGCTTCCTTCAGCTGTACAAGAGCTTCGTTGAAATCTGTGAACTGCATTTTAAATGAACCGTTCATCTCCCGCAAAAAAGTACGCAGGATATCCTGAACCACATCCTCCTGACATTTTGTTACAGATTCTGTCAGAATCTCCAGAGATTCTGTCATCTTCTGGAAAGTAGGATTGATTGCTTTCTCAAAACTCTCTGCCATCTGTGAGGTAAGCTGCTCTGCCATCTGTTTCATGGCTTTTGTCTGAACCTTCTGACTTGCAAGCATCAGGTTTCTTGACTCGCTCTCAGCCGCCGGAAGTACATAAAGATGAAATCTCTCCAGAAACCCCTGAAGCTTCGCATCCATTCCGGAATAAACGCTTTTCATTCCGGAACTGTAGATCAGTGCAAATGCAATTCCATAGATAGAAGTAAGGAATGCTACTTTGATGCCATCTACCAGGGCAGATACAGAGGTAGTCATTGTCTCATAGCTGGATGGCTCAAAACTCTTAAGCCCCCATACCAGACCAATAAAAGTACCAAGAATACCAAGGCTGGTAAAAATATCCGGTGCCATTTCCAGAATCTTCTTATGTACATAAAGATCAATCTCGTCCTCATTTATGTAATCTTCAACATCTCCGATTCCTTCCTGGTTTTTCTCCATGGCATCTACAAAGCTGTCCATTCTGTCATCCAGATATTTATGTTCAAACATCCCCTTCAGGCAGGAAAGATCTTCGCTTTTGGCTTTTCCGGGTATTTTGAATATACTGGAAAGCTCCTGCGTTCCTCTTGCAAGAGCCTCTCCAATGCTGTCTACCCGAAACATACCGCCAAACAGTCCGGCCAGATAGATCACAGCCATAACAGCGAGGAATGCAAAGTTATAAATCATCGTGCCTGATGAACCATTCCCGGTCAGCAGCGTCATGGCAACACATCCACCAAGCACCACCAGAAAAAGAACCGTATTCATAATTTTTTTGCCCATAATACACCTCCTGTGATTATTTGCAGATTCTGCACAAAATTACAGACAATTTCCTTTTTCGTATATCATATCACAACGTCATATCTGTCACAAGTAAAAATATAGTTACTGTTCACAGTAACGTAGCCAAAAGTTACTGTTCACTCCGTTCTCAGTAACACGCTTCGCGATGCACAGAATTTATGCTAATCGCATAAATTCGCGCGGTATATCTCGGGTTTTCTGTGACCTTCGCTCACAAAAAACACCTCGCGGGATATTACCAGTGAACAGTAACAGCCAAAATTCATTCCAGATTGCCTGCGGCAATGGAATTTTGGCTTGTATGTCTCGGGATAGTGGTGTATAAACAGTAACAAAATATATTAAAAGTCCGGCAGAAAAGCTGTACTCAAAGCACAGTTTTCCACCGGATTATTTTACAGAATTGTTATATTTCAGAATAAACTTTATCTTCTTCCAGAAATCTGGCTTTTCCATCTTTTACTTCAAGCAGATTGATACTGCAGTTTGGAGGCACACATCCATGCCAGAAATGTTCCGGATCCTGATAGACATTCTGAAGCAGTGCACGAACTGCACATCCATGAGAAGAAACAAGAATTGTTTTGTCTGCCAGAGCAGGATCTGTCGTTTTCTCCACCCAGAATTCTCTGGTGCGTTTCAGGATATCAGAAATGTTTTCGCCGTTTTGAGGACGTTCAAATTTCTGTGGCTCTTCAAAGAAAATTTCCATTTCATGGCTGATGATCTTCCCTTGTTCATCCTTAAACCGGCTTCCTTCAAGAACTCCGAAATCAATTTCCTGGATTCTTTTATCCTCAATAACAGGAATCTGCCTGTTTCCCAGCACATAATGTGCTGTCTGTCTCGCTCTTGCCAGAGGACTGGTAAAACAGATATCAAACGGAACATCTTTTAATGCTTCTCCTGTTCTTTTCGCCAGTTCAATTCCTTCCGGTGCAAGGGGAATATCCATTGCCCCCTGCACTTTTTTCAGTTTATTCCACTGAGTTATCCCATGTCTTAATACATAAATCAGCATTAACTTCTCAACTCGATTCCAAGGTCTGTCAGACCATTCAGGATTTTCTTCATTGCAGCTGTAATCTCGCTCTCTTCCAGAGTCTTGTCATGGTGACGGAATACCAGAGAATAAGCCATGGATTTATATCCTCCTTTAATCTGGTTTCCTTCATAAATGTCAAATAACTGATAACTCTCCAGAATCTTTCCACCTCTCTGAGTCAGAATATGTTCAATCTGTCCTGCAAGAACGGTTTTCGGAACGACCATACTTAAATCGCGGGTTACTGCAGGATATTTTGCAATTCCTGTGTATTTATGGTTGAAGCTTGCAAATTCAAGAACCGTAAGGATATCAATCACTGCCACATATGCCTTATCACCGATTCCATAAGTATCTGCAACCAGAGGATGAACCTCTCCCAGATAGCCCACAACCTTACCATCATAAACCATATTTGCCTGTCTTCCGGGATGAAGGTAAGTTTTTCCGCTGTTTGGATCATAATCTACTTTATCTCTCATTCCTACTTTCTCAAAGAACTCTTCACATACACCTTTCATGTCAAAGAAATCGCCGTTTCCATACATACCAAGTGTAAAGTGCATACGCTCATCCGGAAGTTCTGTAAGAGGAAGTGCTTTCGGACGATATACATTACCAAGTTCATAGAGACGTACATCTTTATTTCTTCTGTTATAGTTCGTAGCCAGAGAACTGAGCATACCGTTTAAAGTAGTTGTTCTCATGACACTGTAGTCTTCTCCCAGAGGATTGCTGATCACGATTCCCTGACGGAGCTTACTGTCAGCCGGAAGTCTTAATTTGTCAAATACCTTCGGACTTTCGAAAGAATAGGTCATTCCTTCAGAGAAACCACAATATTCCGCAATATCACGTGCCACTGCTTCAATACGAAGTTTAAACGGAAGCTTACCTGTTGTAGCTTCACCTGTAGGCAGAGTAGTAGGAATCTTATCATATCCGAAAAATCTTGCAACTTCTTCTGCAACATCAGCTACATAATGGATATCCTGACGGAAAGTAGGAGCTACGATCTCATTTGTTTTTTCGTCATAGGTCAGTTCTACTTTTGCCAAATAAGCAAGCATTTCTTCCGGTGTCAGGTCAGTTCCAAGAAGAGCATTAATCTTCTCCGGTTTGAAAGGAACTCTGGATGGTTCTCTTACTTCATTGCAGATATCTACCATTCCACCTACGACTTCACCTGCCCCAAGTTCCTCCATCAGCTGGCATGCTCTGTCGATAGCTGCCTGCGCATTGTTCGGGTCAAGACCCTTTTCGAATTTACCGGAAGCATCTGTTCTCAGACCGATTCTCTTGGAAGAAAGGCGGATATTTGTTCCATCAAAACATGCAGCCTCGAAAAGAACAGTTTTTACATCGTCTGTGATCATAGAATTCTCTCCACCCATGATACCGGCAATACCAACTGCTTTCTCACCGTCACAAATCATCAGTACCTGATCATCCATGGTACGTTCCTGTCCATCCAGCGTTACAAATTTCTCATCATTCTCTGCACGACGTACAACGATTTCTTTTCCTGCAATCCTGTCCAGATCATATGCGTGCATTGGCTGACCAAATTCTTCCATTACATAGTTTGTAATATCTACCAGATTATTGATCGGACGGATTCCATTGGAAGCCAGACATCTCTGCATCCATTTCGGAGATGGTCCGATCTTAACATTCTTTACGACTCTTGCGCAGTAACGTGGACAAAGTTTCGGATCTTCTACCGTTACTTTTACATAGTCAGAAGCTTTTTCATCATTTCCCTTACACTCTACAACAGGAGGACAGAATTTCTCATTAAACGTAGCTGCCGCTTCTCTTGCAATTCCCAGTACGCCGTAGCAGTCAACACGATTGGATGTGATTTCATATTCAAAGACAACATCATCCAGGCCCAGTGCCTTGATCGCACTCTCGCCTACAACAGCGTCTTCAGGAAAAATATAGATTCCGTATTCCGGTGCTTCCGGATACATTTCTCTTGTGCTTCCCAGCTCTTCGATGGAACACATCATACCATAGGAATCGATTCCGCGAAGTTTTCCTTTTTTAATTTCAATTCCACCCGGTGTTTTCTTTCCGTCATGTCCACCGGCAACACGTCCACCGTCAAGAACAACAGGAACCTTATCTCCCTCTTTTACATTAGGAGCGCCTGTAACAATCTGTACAGTCTCTGTTCCGATATTCACCTGGCAGATGATCAGTTTATCTGCATCCGGATGTTTCTCAATTTTTTCAATCTGACCGATCACGATCTTATCCAGATCTGCGTCCAGTTTTTCAAAGCCTTCCACTTTTGTTCCTGTCAGTGTCATGGCATCTGTATATTCCTGTGCTGTCACATCAAGATCCGGCACATACATTTTAATCCAAGATAATGAAGTATTCATTTTGTTAATCCTCTTTCTATATTATAGCTCAGACTTATAGCAGCTTTCCCGGACAGAAATTTCCTCTTGGCTGCATAGCTCTGTTGTTTCAGACAGTCATTTCATCAGAACTGTTTCAGGAAACGGATATCATTCTCATAGAGCAGTCTCATGTCATCAATCTCATATTTCAGAAGTGCAATACGTTCAAGACCTACGCCAAATGCGAATCCTGTGTATTCTTCCGGATCAATTCCGCACATGCTTAATACATTCGGATGAACCATACCGCAGCCAAGGATTTCAATCCAACCGGAACCTTTACAGAAACGGCAGCCTTTACCACCACACTTGAAACAGGATACATCCACCTCTGCGCTTGGCTCTGTGAACGGGAAGTGATGTGGTCTGAACTTAGTTTTTGTCTCAGGTCCGAATAATTCCTGTGCAAACTCCTGCAAAGTTCCCTTAAGATCTGCAAAAGTGATGTTCTTGTCAATAACAAGACCTTCGATCTGATGGAAAGAAGGAGAATGTGTTGCATCTACTTCATCTGAACGGAATACACGACCAGGTGCAATCATACGGATCGGCAGCTTTCCTTTCTCCATAGTACGTGCCTGAACCGGTGAAGTCTGGGAACGAAGAAGGATAGAATCGTTGATAAAGAAAGTATCCTGTTCATCACGTGCCGGATGATTTTCCGGAATATTCAGTTTAGTAAAGTTGTAATCCGCATACTCTACCTCCGGTCCCTCTACTACTTCATAACCCATACCAATAAAGATACGCTCTACTTCTTCCAGGGCGATGGTGTTCGGGTGACGGTGACCGATTTTAGCTTTCTTTGCAGGTAAAGTCACATCAATCACTTCCTGTTTCATCTTCTCTTCACGTGCTGCTTCTTCCAGTTTCTGTTTAGATTCATCAAGAAGTGCTTCTATCTTGCTTCTTGTTTCGTTTACAAGCTGTCCAACCTTCGGGCGCTCTTCCGGTGCAACATCTTTCATACTCTTTAAAATTGCAGTCAATTCACCTTTTTTACCAAGGTATGCCACACGTACTTCGTTCAGTTTTTCCAGACCTTCGGATTCACTGATCCGTTTTCCGGCTGCTTCAGCCAGTTCCTGAAGTCTTTCTTTCATATCCATGTTCTCTTTCTCCTTTATGTCATAATGTCAGAGAAGAAAAATCGTTACTGAGAACAGAATGAACAGTAACGTAAAATCTGACTCTGACTTGATAGCCACAAATCGCTCCGTTGCAAAAGCAGTTCTCGCAATTCATGTTATAATAGCAGAATTGGCAAACAAAAAACTCCGTCCCACTAAAGGGACGGAGTAAAATATCCGCGGTACCACCCTGCTTCCTGCATTTTCTACAGGCTCTCGGTCTGCTTAACGCGCAGTAACGTCATTTCCTACTCAGTAAATACTGTCATTCAGAAACGCGGCTCCGGTGGGAAATTCAGGAAATATCTGAACCTGAGGCAGCTTCCAGCCGATGGCTTCCTCTCTCTGACGGAAAATAAATCCCTGTAAACACCTTCTAAGCTTTTCATGATTATCAACACTAGTAATCATGCCACAGACGTCAAAATCTGTCAAGTACCATTTACATTATTTATTTTTAAGATATTCATCGATACCTTTGGCACCAGCTTTACCTGCACCCATGGCAAGGATAACAGTAGCTGCACCTGTAACAGCATCACCGCCGGCATATACACCATCTTTAGATGTCTTACCTGTTTCTTCTTCAGCAATGATACATCTTCTCTTATTGACTTCAAGACCTTTTGTTGTAGAAGAAATAAGAGGGTTCGGGGAAGTACCAAGAGACATGATAACTGTATCTACATCCATGTCATATTCAGATCCCGGAATTTCAACCGGACGACGTCTTCCGGAAGCATCCGGCTCACCAAGTTCCATCTTGACAACCTTCATACCTTTTACATGACCGTTCTCATCTACAAGGATTTCCTTCGGGTTAGTAAGAAGATCAAAGATGATTCCCTCTTCTTTTGCGTGATGAACTTCCTCTGCTCGTGCAGGAAGCTCTGCTTCACTTCTTCTGTATACGATATGTACTTCAGCACCAAGTCTTAAAGCTGTTCTGGCAGCATCCATAGCAACATTACCACCGCCTACAACTGCTACTTTCTTTCCTGCTGCGATCGGTGTATCATAAGAATCATCAAAAGCTTTCATCAGGTTGCTTCTTGTAAGATATTCGTTGGCAGAGAATACACCGCTTGCATTCTCACCCGGGATACCCATGAACATTGGAAGTCCGGCACCTGATCCGATAAATACAGCTTCAAATCCTTCGTCCTCGATCAGCTGATCAATTGTTGTGGATTTACCGATAACAACATTCGTCTCGAATTTAACACCTAATTCTTTAACTTTTTCAATTTCTTTCTTAACAACTTTCTGTTTCGGAAGACGGAACTCCGGAATACCGTAAACAAGAACACCGCCAAGTTCATGAAGAGCTTCAAATACAGTTACATCATAACCAGCTTTTGCAAGATCACCTGCACAGGTAAGTCCGGAAGGACCGGAACCGATCACTGCAACTTTATGTCCGTTCTTAACTTCTGCTCCAACAGGTTTGATATCATGTTCCAGAGCATAGTCAGCAACAAATCTCTCCAGCTTACCGATAGAAACAGCTTCGCCTTTGACTCCGCGGATACATTTACCCTCACACTGGGATTCCTGAGGACATACACGTCCACAGATAGCCGGAAGTGCGGAGGATAATCCGATCACTTTGTATGCCTCTTCGATCTTTCCCTCTTTGATCTCTTCAATAAATCCAGGAATATTAATGGATACAGGACAGCCTTCCACACATTTCGGTTTCTTACAGCCTAAGCATCTCTGTGCTTCTTCCATTGCTTCTTCCTGATTGTATCCAAGACAAACTTCTTCAAAGTTTGTTGCACGTACTTTTGGATTCTGTTCTCTTACAGGAACTTTCTTTAACATCTTTGCATCTGCCATTACTTGTCACCTCCACAATGTCCACATCCGCCATGATGGGTATCACCTTCCTGAAGTTTCAGTAATGCACGTCCCTCTTCAGTCTTATACATCTGGCTTCTCTTCATAGCTTGGTCGAAATCAACGAGATGTCCATCGAATTCCGGTCCGTCTACACATGCAAACTTAATCTCATCGCCAACCTGAAGGCGGCATGCGCCACACATACCTGTTCCGTCAACCATGATCGGGTTCATGCTGACAATTGTATGAATGCCAAGCTTCTTGGTAAGAAGACAGACAAATTTCATCATGATCATCGGTCCGATCGCTACACAGACATCGTAATGTTTGCCTTCATTTGTTACCAGATCCTCAAGAGTCTTGGTAACCATACCTGCACGGCCATAGGAACCGTCATCTGTAGTAACATAAAGATTGGAAACTTCTCCCAGTTCTTTCTCAAGGATAACCATATCCTTAGTTTTTGCACCAAGAATAACATCTGCTGTGATTCCATGTTCATGGAGCCATTTTACCTGTGGGTAAACAGGGGCTGTACCAACACCGCCGGCAACAAATACCATTTTCTTTTTCTTTAATTCTTCGATATCTTCCTCAACAAATTCAGAAGGACATCCAAGAGGTCCTACGAAATCGCGGAATGCATCTCCTGCTTTTAATTCTGCCATCTTGATGGTAGATACACCAATCTCCTGGAATACGATTGTGACCGTACCCTCTTCACGATCATAATCACAGATAGTAAGAGGGATTCTCTCACCCTTCTCATCTAACTTAACGATAATAAATTGTCCTGGCTGACAATGGCTTGCAACACGCGGTGCGTGTACAACCATAAGATGGATCTTAGCTGCCAGTGTTTCAGCTTTTAAAATCTTATACATGGTTTTCCTCCTCGCAAATAATAAACCTCTATTAATAATACGCCAAAATCTGACATATGGCAAGGGTTGATTTGTAGCATATATAAGATTTTTTTCACTTTCAACACTCTTTTTCTATCATTTCATATAATTTTGCCAACGCTTCCTTAATACCGCCAACCTCATCGATCAGCCCTTCTTTTACTGCCTCTTTTCCTTCCAGCATGGTTCCTACATCTTTTACCAGCTGAGAAGTATCAAGCATCAGCTCTTCCAGACGTTTCTGAGATGCTCTGGAGTGTTCGGAAATAAATGTAGTGATACGGTCCTGAATTTTCTCCATATTCCGGTAAGTCTGAGCCACTCCGATAAACATACCATTGGAACGTACCGGATGGATCACCATCGTAGCACTTGGTACTGCGAAAGAATAGTCCGCAGATACGGCCATCGGAACTCCGATAGAATGTCCGCCGCCCAGAACCAGTGACACTGTTGGTATACTTAATGAGGCAATCATCTCTGCAATGGCAAGCCCAGCCTCCACATCTCCTCCCACTGTGTTTAAAAGGATCAGCAAGCCTTCTATTTCTTCATCATCCTCAATGATGGCAAGCTTTGGAAGTACATGCTCATATTTTGTAGTTTTGGAATGGGAGGGTGCAGACTCATGACCTTCCACCTCACCAATGATGGTCAGAAGCTCTACCTTGTGTTTTCGGGAATTGCTGTTTAAAACCACCTGTCCCATATCTTTGATCTGCTCATTGGTACTTTCCTGAACTTTATTTTCTGACTCCTGTGTCTCACAGTTTTGCAGCTTCATCCCTGTTTCAGACTCTTCTCTTTTTTCTCCATATCTGTTTTCAGACATAAAAATACCTCCATTTTCTCTATGGAGGTATTATGTGTGTTTCTTTTATAAACTATACATGTCCGACAGCAATAACCCAAAACAGGCAGTCTCAATATACCTGCGGTATTTTACTGCTCATCCCAGTTTGTCCAGTAATCTGTGACATCATCGTCATCATCCAGAAGATCCAGAGTTCTCTGAAGATCCTTGAGTGCCTGCTCATCTGTAAGCTCCACATAAGTCTGAGGAATCATGGCAACCTGTGCTTCTGCAATAGGCAGACCTGCTTTTTCCAGAGCTTCGCGAACTGCACTGAAATCATCCGGAGCAGTGAGAATCTCATAACTGTCCTCTTCCTCGCTGAAGTCCTCAGCACCGGCATCCAGAGCAAGCATCATAATCTCGTCTGCATCCATCTCACACTCTTCTTTGTCAATAATGATCTGACCTTTCTGATCAAACATATAGGATACACATCCCTGAGTTCCGATGCTTCCGTTACCCTTTGTAAATGCATTACGTACATTACCTGCTGTACGGTTCTTGTTGTCTGTCAGAGTCTCAACAATGATAGCAACACCGTTCGGACCATATCCTTCATATACAGCTTTCTCGTAGTTGTCTGCGGAATCAGCACCTGCTGCTTTTTTGATACCACGTTCGATTGTATCGTTTGGCATGTTGTTTGCTTTCGCTTTGGCAATTACATCACGAAGTTTGCTGTTGTTATTTGGATCCGGACCGCCTGCTTTGACAGCCATAACCAGCTCACGTCCGATTACTGTAAAAATCTTACCTTTTTTTGCATCGTTTTTCTCTTTCTTATGCTTAATGTTTGCAAATTTTGAATGTCCTGACATCTTTCTTTCTCCTTTTGTTAATTATTTTTATCTGCTGCTGTTTATACAGCAACATTATTATCCCGCTCCACCTTAACCTTGCCAATGGTTTTATTACCAATAGACAAGATCGTAAAGCAGTATCCAATCGCTTTTATGCTTGTATCAACATCCTTATCTGTAGGAATATGTCCCAGAATATTGGTCAGATAACCGTTCAGTGTTTCAAACTCTGTATCCCCAAAATCTGCATCCAACTCTTCTTCCACATCCTCCAGATAAGCAAGCCCGTCAATGATCAGACTGTTATCTTTCTGTGCGCGGATCGTAATTTCATCCTCATCATATTCATCCAGAATATCTCCGACAATCTCCTCCAGAATATCCTCCATGGTAACGATCCCGGCTGTCTGGCCATATTCATCCACAACAATTGCCATATGGATCTTTCTGGCCTGCATAGTATGAAAAAGATCTCCAATCCCCCTTGTTTCAGGAATCAGGGATGCCTGGCGGATAATTCCGGGCAGTTCCTTCAACGGTTTGAACTTCGCCCAGGGATTCTGTGTCATAAACTTAAGCGCATCTTTATAATGGACAATTCCTTTGATATTGTCAATATTCTCCTCATATACCGGATAACGGGAATTCCCCTCTTCCAGCATAGTGTCAATCATGTTCTTGAGTAATATCTCCTCGTCAAAGGCCACCACATTCTTTCTGTGAGTCATGATATCATGGGCTTCTGTCTCATTAAAAGATATGATATTCTGGATCATTTCCGCCTCATTCTCCTGGATAACGCCCTGTTCATGAGCTTCATCTACAATGGAAATGATTTCCTCTTCTGTGACAGACTTTTCTGTACGGTTTATCTCCACACCAAAAGGCACTGCTGCCAGTCTGGCGATCCAGGTGACAGATACAGTAAAAGGCTTTAACAGATTCAGCCAGAAATGTACCAGGTTCAGATACTTATATGCATAAGCTTCAGGATGATAAGTACCAACCCGCCGAAAAGCCAGAATACCGATTGCAGCAAGAAAAATCACACACAATGCCATTACCAGGATCAGTGCAGGCACATGCTTTATGTATGGATAAAATGCATCCACAGCATATGGGACCAGAAAAGTACCAAAACAAATACCACATGCCATTACGATCAGCGGAATTGCATTGACAAACTGCGCCGGTTTGTCGATCAGAGCCATCAGCATCTGTGCTTTTTTATCGCCTTCCTCTGCTTTCTTCTGTGTATCATTCTCACTTATGTTTCTCAGCGCTGCGGCAAACCCGTAAAAGATTCCATTCAGCCACAACAGTAACAGTAAAACAAATAAGCCCCAGAGGGGCATACTACTGCCATCTTCCATTATATTATTCAGTCTCCTCCTTATTGAATATGCGTAATTACTGGTAAAATATATCACTTTCTCCATTAATCGTCAAGATACTGACCGGACAGAGATACCAAAAATTACTGTTCATTTATTGTTCACGCACTACTATCCGAGACATGCAAGCCAAAAAATCGTAATACCGGATCAGATGATATATCCCTTAAAAAGTAAAATCAGAACGTAAGCTCCAGGCTGATCTCAAGTGCATGATTCACCTTATCCAGCATCGCATCATCCAGATGACAGACTTTATCTTTTAATCTTCTTTTATCTATAGTACGAAGCTGTTCCAGCAAAATCACAGAATCTTTTTCAATCCCATAGAGTTCCGCATTGATCTCAATATGTGTAGGAAGCTTAGCCTTGTTCATTTTTGATGTAATAGCAGCACAGATCACTGTAGGACTGTGCCGGTTACCTACGTTATTCTGAATGATCAGAACCGGCCGGATTCCACCCTGTTCACTCCCCACTACAGGGCGAAGATCAGCATAAAATATATCCCCTCTTTTAATTACCACACAATTCACACTCCGATTCTTTCCGGTTTCAATTTACAACATTGCCATAAGAAGAAACCTTGTTATCAGCCGGATATTTTCTGTCCGGTTAAGATAAAGTATTTCCACCTTTTTCTTGTGTATACATGCGTGGTATATAAAAATCAGTTATCGCTCACTTCGTCTCTATTCAGCAAACAGTAACATTATATTTCTTTCCCGTTTTTAATATAGACTCTCGGCACACGCGGGCTGATATCACAGGCAAACTCATAGGAAAATCTGCCACAGAGATCACCAATCTCCTCAATACCGATAAACTCATCCCCGTCTCTGCCGATCAGTGTTACCTCATCGCCCTTCTTCACATCACCAATCTCAGTCACATCTACCATAAACTGGTCCATACAGACTCTGCCAAGGATCGGAGCCTTTTGTCCATGTATCAGAACCCAGCCTTTATTGGAAAGCTGCCTGGAATAGCCGTCTGCATAGCCCACCGGAATAGTTGCCACACGAATCTTCCTGTCAGCCACATAAGTACCGCCGTAGCTGATCGCTGCTCCGGCAGGAACGTCCTTCACATAAGTCACATGACTCTTAAGTTCCATAACCGGCTCAAGCTTTACAATATCTCTCTCCACCTCAGAAGAAGGATAAATTCCATAAATTGTGATTCCGGCGCGGACAATATTCAGATTTGCTTCCGGCATACGTATGATGCCCGCACTGTTAGAACAGTGATGCAGAGGAATTTCCACTCCTGCCTCTTCTACGCGCCTTGAAAAATCCAGATACCGCTCCAATTGTACCATAGCCGGACTTCTGTCATACTCATCTGCTCTTGCAAAATGAGTAAACATACCCTCAATCTTAAGATTTGGAAGTTCTGAAATTTTTTTAATTTCCTCTACATTTTCCTGTACATCCGCAAAACCGATCCTGGTCATTCCTGTGTCCAGAGCAATATGAATATGTACAGTTTTTTTCTGCAGAACCGCTTCGTCTGAAAGTTTCCTTGCCTCCTCATATTCGCACACTGCAGGACGGATCTCATAACGGACAAGTTCCGGAAAATATTCATCAAAAACAATTCCAAGGATCAGGATTGGTTTTGTAATCCCGGCTTCTCGCAGATGAATCGCTTCTTCCGCAGTTGCAGCCGCAAACCCCCAGATATAATCATAATCCTCAATGAGATGTGCAACCGGCACCGCGCCATGTCCATAAGCGTCAGCCTTTATGACTGCGATCATCTTTGTCTCTTCTGCAATATTTTTTCTCATTTCCCGGAAATTATGTTCTACTGCATCCAGTGAAATGACTGCTTTTACTCTGCTATCTTTCTTCATAATAATTTTCCTCTGTTATTTTTTCATGTTAATATCTGCAAATTGTTTCACAGATTTACTGCCTCAAAATGAATATTCTATCTTAGTATTTCCGGCAGAAAACAGATGATATCTCCTGCGGTCATCCCTCGCTGCCCTACTGTTTCAGCAGCCAGATCACCTGCCAGCCCATGCACATATACACCAAGTGCAGCCAGAATAACAGGAGAAAATTTCTTTTCTGCTGCCAGGTACATACACTGTATACCGGCAAGCACACCACTTAACACATCTCCACTTCCCGCTGTAGCCATTCCTGCATTACCCGAAATGTTCAAATACATATCTCCAAAAGCATCTGCCACCACAGTACAGGCATCCTTCAGAACGCAAACCGCTCCAGACTCCTTTGCATAATCAGCTGCAGTCTGTGCCAGACAATCCTGGATCTTACCGATTTCTTTTCCGCACAGACGACTCATCTCACCAATATGAGGTGTCAGGATCACATGTTCCCCGATAAAACACTTCCAGTTGTCATGGACTGACAGAAGATTCAGGCCATCTGCATCCAGAATTACTGTTTTTTTACACTCAGCTGCCTTCGCCAGGAACCACTGAGCTCTTTCCCTGCTCTGCGCTCCGGTTCCAAGACCCGGTCCTATCACAAGCACATCACACCAGTCAAGCATTGCCTGGTTTTTTTTCTCATCAAAATCACAGGTGATCATGGCTTCCGGCAACAGTGTCTGCAACGGAATCCTGTTGGCCTCCACGGTCTGAATTCTCACCATTCCCGCAGAGCTTTTCAGAGCAGCTGCTGCACTCAGATATGCAGCTCCGCACATTCCTTCGCTGCCAGCTATAAGAAGAACCTTACCGAAGGTTCCTTTATTTCCATAGGGAACTCTCTCCGGAAGCATTTTTAAATCTTCACGTTCCAGATGATGCATACAGATTTTCTTTCCGGGTATGGAATAGATTCCGATATCCGTAACAACGATCTCACCGCCATACATGCGTCCGGGATAAAAACACAGCCCTCTTTTGCGAAAAGCAAAGGTAACCGTAAGATCTGCCCGGAATGCAATCCCCTTCTCAAATCCGGTATCTGAGTCAATCCCGGATGGAATATCCACAGCTACTTTATACGCAGATGCCCGGTTCATTGTACTGATAAGCTCTGCATATTTTCCCTCTACAGGTCTGCTCAGTCCAACCCCAAAGATGGCATCTACTATAGTAGTATATTCATCCGGATCCAGGTTATGCACCCGGGGCACCTGATAATATTCTGCTGTTTTAAGCTGTCCGGCAGTTTCAGCAGTCATTTTCTCTTCCTTACCCGCAATATAATACCAGGTTCTGACTCCTCTCAACTGAAGCAGTCTGGCAATCGCCAATCCGTCTCCGCCATTGTTGCCGGTTCCGCAGACCACAAGGATTTTCTCTTTTTCTTTATTCTTTAATCTCTGTACAATCTCCTCAACCGTCTTTAATGCCGCCCTCTCCATAAGTACTGGAGACGATATCCCGGCTTTCTGAATCGTATTATGATCCAGTTCTTTCATCTCAACAGCAGTTACAATCTCTCTCATCTGTTCACCTCCTGTTTACAATAACACATTTACATACAAGAGAAAAGCTGTGATCAGATGACCACAGCCTTGTGTTTCACAGTTATCCCTTACATCCCTTCATGTTCCTTTCTGTACTCACTCAGGTTATAGGACAAAGTCATAAGACTCTCTGAAAGATGTACGTTCTCTACCATTACATCCTCCGGGGCATCCAGATCAATATGTGCAAAATTCCAGATTGCCTTAATTCCATTATCAATCAAAATCTTTGCCATCTCTTTGGCTTTAATTTTAGGAAGAGTCAAGATCGCGATCTCAACCTCATTCTCCTTCAGAAACAAAGGAAGATCGCTCAACATCTGAATCTCAATTCCACGAACTGCAATCCCCTCAAGTACAGGATTGACGTCAAAAATACCAACCAGCTTAAATCCGCGCTTTTCAAAATCCACATAATTGGCCAATGCCTGTCCCAAATTACCGGCACCCAGAATAATCATCGGATGTACAGTATCCAGCCCAAGGATCTTACCGATTTCTGTATACAAATAGCGTACATTATAGCCGTAACCCTGCTGACCAAAACCACCGAAATTATTTAAGTCCTGACGAATCTGGGAAGCCGTCACATGCATCTTCTTGCTAAGATCATTTGAAGATATACGCTCTACATTCTCCTCCATCAATTCACCGAGGTAGCGGTAGTACCGCGGCAAACGCTTGATTACCGCTTTCGAAATTTCCTTAGCTTCCACAAATTTTCCCTCCTTAGCTTATCTATGTCAATTATACCCAGATGTTATTTTATTGTCAAATTAAATTTGTACTTTTTGACCAAATATTTCTGTATTTTTTTATCAATTTCATTCTGAAAAATTCCCCGGAATATCATATTTTCTTCCATGCATCCATCCGGTGCTTTCTTTTCTCTGGACAAAATCTCTTAAAATGCTTTCAAAAACAGGCATTTTCGATTATAATAGTACGCGGACAAATTACAAACGGAGGAATTCCTATGATTTTATCATGTCAGAATATCTGTAAATCCTTTGGCGAAAAAATCATTCTCAAGGATGCCAGTTTCCATATAGAAGACCGCGAAAAGGCAGCTCTCATCGGCAATAACGGTGCAGGCAAGACGACTCTGCTGCGAATCATTATGCATGAGCTCTCCCCGGATTCAGGAAACGTGGTACTTGCCAAAGATAAAAATATCGGCTACCTTGCCCAGTATCAGGACATTCATGGCCATCATACCATTTACGAAGAACTGATTTCCACCAAACAGCACATTATTGATATGGAGAACCGTCTGCGCTCTCTGGAACAGGAAATGAAAACCACCACCGGAGATGCTCTGGACAGCCTGATGAATACTTACACAAGACTGAGTCACCAGTTTGAACTGGAAAATGGTTACGCTTACAAAAGTGAGATCATGGGTGTATTAAAAGGTCTTGGTTTCACAGAAGAAGATTTCGAACGCCAGATAGAAACTCTTTCAGGCGGCCAGAAAACCCGCGTAGCTCTGGGTAAACTGCTTCTTGCCAGCCCTGACATTCTTCTTCTGGATGAGCCTACCAACCATCTGGATATGGAGAGTATTTCCTGGCTGGAAACCTATCTTCTGAATTACCCGGGTGCTGTATTTATCGTATCCCACGACCGTTACTTTCTTGACAAAGTTGTAACAAAAGTTGTGGAAATCGAAGCAGGAAATATGCGTATGTACAGTGGCAACTATTCTGCCTATGCCCTGAAAAAAGCCCAGCTGCGTGACGCCCAGTACAAAGCCTATCTGAACCAGCAGCGGGATATCAAACATCAGGAAGCAGTCATTGCCAAGCTGAAATCCTTTAACCGCGAGAAATCCATCAAACGTGCGGAAAGCCGCGAGAAAATGCTGGATAAAGTCCAGCGCATTGATAAACCACAGGAGATTCAGAATCAGATGCGCATTTCCCTGGAACCAAGATTTGTCAGCGGAAATGATGTCCTTACTGTGGAAAGTCTTTCCAAATCTTTTCCCGGACAGACACTTTTCAGTGACATCTCCTTTGAGATCAAACGTGGAGAACGTGTAGCCCTGATTGGCAATAACGGCACAGGCAAAACCACCATGTTAAAGATCATCAATGGGCTGATTGATGCAGACAGCGGCAGATTTACTCTTGGTTCCAAGGTACAGATTGGCTACTATGACCAGGAACACCATGTTCTTCATATGGAGAAAACTATTTTTGAGGAAATCTCAGATGCTTATCCCACACTTACGGAAACAGAAATTCGAAATATGCTGGCAGCATTCCTTTTCACAGGGGATGATGTATTCAAACTGATCTCCGCTCTGTCCGGCGGAGAAAGAGGTCGTGTTTCCCTCGCCAAGCTGATGCTGTCCGAAGCAAACTTTCTGATCCTCGATGAGCCCACCAACCATCTGGATATCGCTTCAAAAGAGATTCTTGAAGAGGCATTGAACAGTTACACTGGAACAGTATTCTATGTTTCCCACGACCGTTACTTCATCAACCAGACAGCTACCCGGATCCTGGATCTGACCAATCAGGCAATTGTAAATTATATCGGAGATTACGACTATTATCTGGAGAAAAAAGAAGAGCTGACGGAAAAATATGCTCCGGCTGCCGCTCAGGCTGTGACAGAAGCAAAGCAGGCTTCTGATAACAAGCTTTCCTGGCAACAGCAGAAAGAAGAACAGGCCCGCCAGCGAAAACGAGAGAATGAACTAAAAAAAGTAGAAGCCCGCATTGAAGAACTTGAAACCAGAGATAAAGAGATCGACGAAACCATGATTCTCCCGGATATCTGCACAAATGTGGCAGAATGTGCGAAACTCAGCAAAGAGAAAGCCGCCATTACCGAAGAATTAGAAGGATTATATGAAAAATGGGAAGAACTTGCATAATGCAGGTTCTTCCCATTTTCGCAGTTTATAACTTTTTACAGGTTTCTCCGCTGCAGTGTGATCCTGCCCGGAGAACTTTATAATGTTATAGAAACATTACCGGATAATTTCTGAAATTATAAAATTTCATCCAGTCTCTCTCTGATGGCAAGGATGAAATCTTTGCTGTTCAGTACTGTCACATCCTCAAGAGAAGTGATCAGCGCAAGGTCTTTTGTCATCTTACCGCTTTCAATCGTCTCCAGAGTCGCCTTCTCCAGTTTATCAGCAAATTCCATCAATTCTTTATTGCCGTCCAGCTCACCTCTTTTTCTCAGAGCTCCAGTCCATGCAAAAATAGTTGCTACAGAGTTAGTAGATGTCTCCTCACCTTTCAGATAGCGATAATAATGTCTCTGTACAGTTCCATGAGCAGCTTCATATTCGTAATATCCCTGTGGAGATACCAGTACAGATGTCATCATAGCCAGAGAACCAAATGCTGAAGAAACCATATCGCTCATAACATCTCCATCATAGTTCTTGCAGGCCCAGATAAATCCGCCTTCAGCCTTCATGACACGAGCTACGATATCATCGATCAGGCTGTAGAAATATTCAATGCCTGCTGCTTCGAATTTCTCCTTAAACTCATCTTCATAAATAGTTGCAAAGATTTCCTTAAAACGTCCGTCATAAATCTTGGAGATCGTATCCTTGCCGCCAAGCCACAGGTTCTGTTTTGTATCCAGTGCATAATTAAAACAGCATCTTGCAAAACTTGTGATAGAATCATCCAGATTGTGCATACCCTGAAGCACACCCGGTCCCTCATAATGATGGATCAGCTCTTTTCTCTGCTGTCCGTCTGCACCTTCAAATACCAGATAAGCATCTCCGGGACCGTCAATATACATCTCTGTGTTCTTATACACATCACCATAGGCATGACGTGCGATGGTGATCGGTTTCTTCCAGTTCTTAACACATGGTTCAATACCCTTCACTACGATTGGGGCACGAAAAACAGTTCCGTCGAGAATTGCACGAATCGTTCCGTTAGGACTCTTGTACATTTTCTTTAAGGTATACTCTTCCATTCTTGCCTTATTAGGAGTGATAGTTGCACATTTCACTGCTACGCCGTACTTCTTTGTAGCCTCTGCTGCATCAACAGTTACCTGATCATCCGTTTCATTTCTGTATTCCAGACCAAGGTCATAATACTCAGTGTTCAAATCAATATACGGAAGAAGAAGTTCATCTTTGATTATTTTCCAGAGAATTCTGGTCATCTCATCTCCATCCATCTCCACAAGTGGTGTCTGCATCTGAATTTTTTTCATGTTAATCCTCCTCTTTGGCTCTCATCCAGTTAACTATCATGATAGCCGAAAACAGACCGTTCGTCAATGCTTTTATACACTAAAGCAATATTTTGCCAAATAAAATGATTACTGATCACAGTTCCATAAAGCGTTCCAGATCCAGTTCTCCCCATCCCTGCTGATTCTTTGGCAATCCCATATCCCTGGCACTTTCTTTCAATTTCATCTTGATCTGAACATTAGTCAGCTCCGGATTCTTCTCAAGCATCAATGCTGCTGCCCCTGCAACCAGAGGTGTAGACATAGAAGTACCACTCTTCACTCCATATCCGTTATCTGCTCCCGGTGCACAGGCAAGAACATGATTCCCGGGTGCAACCAGATCCGGTTTACAAACACACTCAAATGTAGGTCCCCTGCCTGATATGGCAGTCCGTCCTGTAAGCAGATCGCTGGAGCCTACTGTGATAATCTTCCGGCTGCTTCCCGGTGCTGTCACACTTCCTGCCTTCGGTCCCTGATTTCCTGCCGCAGCCACTACCACCAGACCTGCATCCCAAAGTTGTTCCACACCTGCGATCAGAACTCTGTGATCTTCTGCTCTCCTACAGGTTGTTCCCACCGAGATATTCACTACACGTATCCCATAATATCTCTTATTCTCCAGGATCCAGCGAAAAGCCTGTAAAACATCTTCTTTCCTGCCATTTCCCGTTCTGTCGAGCACCTTCAGAACTATCAGGCTACACCCGGGGGCAATTCCTCTGATCCGTCCTTCCGAAGCCCTTCCGTCACCGCCAATGATCCCACATACATGGGTTCCATGAGAATTATCATCATAAGGTCTGATACGATGTCCGATGAAATCTTGAAACGCAAGTATTCTCCCTGTAAAATCTATATGAGGAAAAATCCCGGTATCCAGAACACACACACCCACGTGCTTTCCTGTATATCCGGAATCATCTGAATTCTTCATAAAAAATCCTCCGAATCATCTGGATAATGAAATCTTACCGCAACTGTTCATCAGGTCGCTACAAAGACAATGAACATTTGCGTCTTACTTTAAATTATTCGGAAGATTATATTTTTGTGTCCGACAGTTTCTCCTGTCATATCTCCGTTTTTCTGTAAATAAAATGTATAAAGCTTCCATGATATGCAGATACTTCTGATATGCAAAACAACAGGCATATACAGAATCTGTTACAGAAATCCCGAAAATATCCTTATAGCAATTTCATAAAATAACTGTAACCATCTGCATAATATTAAGGAGACAAATTATGACTGCATTATTATTGATACTGGTATTTTTACTCTTTCAGACCTTCGTCCTGCTCTGCTGTGTAGCTGCCGGAAATGACGCTGCCTCCCAGGAAATCTCCGATCAGGAACAAATGGAATTTATCCGGGAATGGAAAAAAATACATTGCAGCAGCCCTCAAAAATAAAGGGCTGCTGCAATGTGCTGATAAACCTTCTACATCACATAACAGTCATATCGTATTGCTTTTCCTTTTAATATATAAGAAGGCTCTCTTCCATCAAGACAGACGCTCTTAAGAGGACGTTTTACGATAATTCTGGAAGGTCCGGCTTTGATAGCTGCATCAAAAAGATCTTTTTCCTCAGAACATGGAGGTTCAAGTTTCTGGATCAGCTGAAGTTTTTTATTTATCAGACCGGATTTCTGTCTCTTCGGGAACATGGGATCAAGATAGATCACATCTACCGGATCCATAAGTTTCTCCATACATGACACACTGTCACCCTCCACCAGTTTCATTCTGGAAGCAATGTCTTTTAATACGGGATGCTTTCTGGCACGCCGGAGCGCATCCTTCAAAAGTGCGGCGATCACCGGATTCTGTTCGTATAATGTCACCTCATAGCCATATGCTGCAAGAAGGAAACCATCCTCCCCCATACCTGCAGTGGCATCAATTGCTTTCAGATGTTCTCCCTCTGTTTTGACCGCACGTACCAGCATTTCATGGGAAAGTCTTCCGTTTGTGACTCTGTGCAGCATTCCTTCAAAATCTCCCTGATATGTCAGGCCATAACCGGTAAGTGATACGCCCCGGGAGTCAAACATTACTGTCAGATGTTCTCCCGGTTTGTCCATAATCGGAACATTGTTCTTTCTGGCAAAAGATTCTGCCATTTCTCTTTGCCCGCCCTTACCCAGGCAGACTGTTATCTTATCATTCATTTACACATTTCCCGCAAAATTTAATTTTCTTTTAATGCTTTTTCTATTTCAGAGATCACAATTCTGAGTGCTTTGATACGGGCATATTTCTTGTCAACAGATTCCAGTACATGCCATGGTGCAAAGGAAGTGTTTGTCTTCTGAAGCATCTCATTTACGGCCACTTCATAGGCATCCCATTTCTCTCTGTTTCTCCAGTCCTCATCTGTGATCTTCCATTGTTTCTCCGGATTATTCTGTCTCTCCTGAAAACGCTCCAGCTGTGTATCCTTATCGATCTGTACCCAGAATTTAATAATGACTGCACCCCAGTCTTTAAGTTCTTTCTCAAACTCATTCATTTCGTTGTAGGCACGTTTCCAGTCATTTTCACTGCAAAATCCCTCCAGACGTTCTACCATAACTCTGCCATACCAGGTTCTGTCAAAAATAGCGATATGCCCATTTTTCGGAAGTCTTGTCCAGAAACGCCATAAATAATGTCTGGCCTTCTCATGTGGTTCCGGACTTGCAATTGGATGTACTTCATAGCCCCGGGGATCCAGAGCTTCTGTAATACGTTTGATGTTACCTCCTTTGCCTGCCGCATCCCAGCCTTCATACGTGATGATCACAGGAATACGTCTCCTGTACAGTTTATTATGGAGTTCCCCCAGTTTACTCTGGAGCTGTTTCAGTTCTCCCCTGTACTCCTCGTCATCCATTGTTTTATCTCTCAGATCAATATCCGACAGACGGGGAATCTGCTCCAGAGGGAATACATTCTGCAAAATCGGAACGGAATGTGCCTGATTCTGCATGGCAACTTCAATATTGCTTACCATAGTCTCCAGCACCTGAAGTTCCGCCCATTTTCTGTCACTGGCATCTATGATGTACCATGGTGCAGAGGAAACATTCGTGTCAGACAGATACTGAGAAAATATTTTTGCACATTTTTTGTAATGTTCATTCTGCCATTTATCAAAGTCTGACACACGCCATCTGGTGTCTTTATGATCCAGAAGTAATTTTTCACGCCGCTTCTGTTCATCCCTGTCAATCTGCATAAAGAATTTCAGCACCAGATAACCATTATCTGTAAGCTGTCGCTCAAAACGGCGGATGCTGTCAATCCGCTGTGTATAACCTTCGCCTTCAATCTCGCCCGACAGACAGTCTTTACAAGTCTGCTCCATCCAGCCGGAATCCAGAAATGTAAATTTTCCGGCTTCCGGAATCTGTTTAAAATAACGATACAGAAATGGATATCTCAGTTCTTCTGCTGTGGGAGCTGACATAGTGGCAACCTTAAAGAAACGCGGATCAATATTCTTAATGACTTTTCCGATCGTACTTCCCTTGCCGGAAGATCCCCAGCCTTCAAAGAGTACGATTACCGGGATCTTATGTTCCTTGATTTTCATCTGAAAATCATAGAGCTGACTTCTTGCTGTCTGCAGACGGATTTTGATTTCCTCTTTTTCCGGCATATGTGCCGGAGTCCATGTTGTAAGCATAACATTGATCCTCCTTTTATTTTTCTTCGTAACTGTTCAATACTCTCACAATCAGAGACTGTTGAATAGTTACCCTTTTCATTAATAGAATATCTCAAATTCAACTGAAATAATCATAACATGAAATCTGTTTATCGTAAAGCAGGTGTATGATATCACTACTGAATTGTTTTAACTGCATTATTTTATGGGATTACTATGGATTTTTTCTAAAGCCACAATATTTTCAGAATATTCTTCCCAGGTGAGATTTCGTTTGATCCTGGCCGGACTGCCCATTACCAGAGAACCATCCGGTATCACAGTATTCTTGGTAACCAGGCTTCCTGCACCTATAATACAGTCCTTTGCCAGGCAGATCCGGAAAGATTTGCCCGCCCCCAGCTGATGAGCATTACAAAATTCCTGTCTGGTAAAAGACAGCTTCTTCTTTTTATAATAAAAATGATCATATCGGATTTCAGAATTTCCGTAATCCTTTCTCAGGCCGTTATCAAAAGCAGCATTCAAATGATAATAAGGTAATCATCCGTATCTGTTTTCTCACAGTTTATCATCTCTTTGCGTCAATCCATATTTTTTTAAATCCACCGTTCCATTGACAACCTCAATTCCATCTGCTTCCAGTAGCTTTTTCTGTACATCTTTACCGCCGAAGGCAAAAGCCCCTGACAGTTCTCCTCTGAAATTCACTACCCGATAACAGGGAATATGCCCCGGATCCGGATTCTTATGGAGGGCATTCCCTACCGCTCTCGACATTCTCGGATTCCCTGCCATTTCGGCAACCTGACCATAAGTTGCAACGCATCCTTTCGGAATTTGCTTCACTGCCTCATAAATCTTCTTTGTCGGGCTGTATGTTACGAGATCATAGCTTTCGGATATCATTCTTTTAATATCTTTATCCGGTACCGTCCCATTTAGAATAATGGTATTCCAATGTTCCTTATTCTGATGATAACCAGCCTGTACAGATTCATAGGCACTTCGCCAAAAATCACGCCACTTCGGATCTGCTTTTACATTCAGATTAACATAACCGTTTCGTTCATAAATCCATAAAAAAATTTTTTTGTTTTCCCTCGCTCTTACCACTTGCCAGTTCTGATCACGGAAAGGTCTTTCCGTATATGTATTCTGAAATGATAAACCGAATTCCAACGCTGCTTCTCGTGTAATCATGCAATTTTGATTCATTTATTTCACCCTTATTCCCTGAAATTATTTCTGGCATCTTCATAATCTCTTGGAAGTCCCTCAAACAAAATTATTGCCTTATCATACTGTTCCTGCTCTATCCTCACACGGAAAAAGTTAAGCTGTTTATTACATCTATTTTTCCCCTTCATTCGCTTCCTCTATTGTCACACTCTCCTGTACCTGCATATCCGTATACTGAACACGAATAACTGCCTGCGGCCAGTTTATGCTGACCATTGCTGTTTTGTCTTTCTCATCTCCTGCTTTCCGGATAAGCTCCAGCAATTCCTTCAGTACTTCCTTTGTCAGATAACCGCCTCTCCAGTGAAAAATAAGTACCCTGCCTTTCTTCGCCGCCTGCAAAGAACGTTTATACACATCCTCTTTCTTAGTAAAAGAAAGCTTCTTCTCCTTATAGTAAAAGTGCTCATGATCACCGCAGTGAGGCGCCGGCGCAATAAGAGGCTCATGATCCCTGAAAATCTGTGAATCATCCAGATTGAAATAATCATAGCGGATTTCAGAAGTCTCACGATCTTTCCCCAGGGTATTATCAAAGGTCGCATCCAGATGATAATATGTACCTCCTATTTTTACGATATTCCATGTGTGGCGATACTTAATCCCCTTCTCAGGATTATTTCCACAGATTGCAATCACACACCAGACTCCCAGTGCATCTAACAAAACCTTTACTGCTTTTGCGATTCCCTCACAAACACCAACGCCTTGCCCCAACGGTCCGATAATTTCATGGGAATATGATTTTTTCAGTTTGTCATAGCGGATATTTTCACAGATAAAATCATGTACATACTTCTCTTTCTCCCACTCAGACAGCTTCTGAGCCGGACGAATCAGCTTCTCAACTCTGGCAGTCATAGCCTTTTGATGTTCGCAAATCTTCTTTTTATCAAAAAGATACTCCGGAATAAAAATCAGATTCGGAGAGTCTTTATAATACCGGTATTTATAACTGCTCACCCAAAATATCTCCGGATGATCCAGACGCATCTGAAAAAAAACATTATAAAGTTCTTCTCCCTCTAATGCCGGAATTTGAAATTCATCCGCCAGGTTTTTCACACCGCTAAGAATGCTGTGATATGCAGCCTGCTGCGCCTTATTCATATGATTGTAATAATATTGCTCCATTGTTATCTTATCTCCAAGTTCTTCGTCACTTATAATCCCTTCCGGTACATTTCACTGATCACTGCCTGCGCATGTTCAGATTCCTTTTTCTCTATTATCTGCGCCCGATCACTTAAAATCGCCAGCATCTCATCTACCAGATCTTCGATTTTAGGATTTGTATACCGATATAAATAACCCAGCATTCTGGTTGCAGTATAATCTGTATTCATATTTTTATATGCGATCTCTGCACAAAGCTCCTTCGGATAGCCCTTGCTGAGCAAAACCCTGTATAGTTCTTCTGTTCTTTCTGATGCCATGTTTTTTGCCTTTCTTATCATGTTTCTGTGTCACCAGCCATCTGATTTACTTCATCAAAAATCATATGATATAGCTATGTTTTTTCTCATAGTAACATACTTCAACTGATATTCGCAATCAGAATATGGAGCTTATTTGATATGGAAAAAGATTGTTAGTTACTGTTCACACATCACTATCCCGAGACATACAAGCCAAAATTCCATTGCCGCTGGCAATCTGGAATGAATTTTGGCTACGTTACTGTGAACGGAGTGAACAGTAACGATTGTTACAAGGCACTGAGTAAACAGTAACACAGTAACTCCAAGACTTACAAGGTTATCAACGTGACAGTAGAATGTGCTCAATAACTATGTTATACTGATAATATCTAAATGCTTCAGATATGATATCTGCCTATCTGAATCATTCAAGCCACATTCTCAGGAGGAAAAAATGTCGAAAAAAGAAATAAGTTTTACAGAAGGACCTGTGTTCCAGTCTTTGCTTCGGTTTGCCATTCCCGTGCTTGGCGCATTGATCCTGCAGGCTGCGTATGGCGCAGTTGATTTGCTGATTGTTGGAAAATTCGGAAATGCCTCGAGTATTTCCGCAGTAGGAACAGGAAGTTCCTTTATGCAGATGGCTACTTTTATCATTACAAGTCTTGCAATGGGCTCCACCGTAATAATCGGGCATCACATCGGAGAACAAAAACCAAAAGAAGCAGGAAATGCGGTCGGAACTACGATCATTCTTTTTCTGATCATTGCTGTCATCATGACATTTGTACTGGAATTTGCCGCCGGAGGAATTGCGCATCTTTTACAGGCACCGGCTGAATCCTTTGACAAAACAATTCTTTATATCAGAATCTGTTCTGCCGGTATCGTTATTATCATTGCATACAATGTAATCAGCGGTGTGCTGCGAGGTGTGGGAAATGCAAACCTTCCACTTCTATTCGTAGGAATTGCCTGTGTCATAAATATTCTGGGAGATTTGCTTCTGGTTGGAGTATTTCACATGGATGTTGCGGGTGCCGCCATTGCCACTGTATTTGCACAGTTTGTCTCTGTCGTCTGTTCTGTCGTTGTATTAAGAAAGCAGGATATGCCTATAGAATTTTCCAGAGAACAATGTCGGATTTATAAAGAAGAGCTTGGAAAAATATTAAACGTAGGTATACCGATCGCACTTCAGGAGACAACGGTTCAGATTTCATTTCTTGTCGTAAATTCTGTTATCAATCAGATGGGTCTGATGCCATCTGCCGGATATGGAATTGCACAGAAAATCGTTTCCTTTATTATGCTGGTTCCGTCCTCTATCATGCAGAGTGTATCAGCATTTGTTGCGCAGAATATCGGTGCCGGAAAGAAAAGCCGGGCATGGAAGGGTTTTTACACTGCAATTATTACCGGATGTTCCGTTGGAATCATCATCTTTATGGTAGGATTCTTCGGAGGCGGAGTATTATCCTCTTTCTTTACCAATGATTCCGAGGTAATCGCGCAGAGCGCCGCTTACCTGAAAGGTTTCTCTGCCGACTGTATACTGACTTGTGTACTTTTCAGCAGTATCGGATATTTTAATGGCTGTGGAAAAAGTATTCCTGTTATGATCCAGGGAATCACTTCCGCATTCTGCATCCGAATTCCGGTATCTATCATTATGTCGAGATTACCGGAAACATCTCTGACTTATGTTGGAATGGCGACACCTATCACAACTGTATATGGAATTATCTTTTTTGTAATCTGTTTCCGGCTGTTAAATAAAAACTCAGCCAAATAATAAAAATGGTTTCCTGTTATCAGTTCTCTTAGTAGAGATGCTGATAACAGAAAACCATTTCCATTATTTGATTATCCTCCGATACATGAATCGCATAGAAAATTTCATTAAGATACGAATCACGTACAACTGTCAGATACCATGCCTGAATCCATAAACTTCATAATCTTATCTAAATACATTTCCATCGTCCTGTCATCGCTGCGGTAGGTCTCATGTCTGGTTCCCGGCAGGTAAACATATTCGCAGGAAGTAATTCCTCTATGATTAATTTTCTCTGCAAATTTTCTCAATGCGTTTACAGATACAAAATCATCTCTTTCTGCCTGAAATAGCAAAACAGGTGCTGTCAGTTTCTTCCATCCACAATATTTTATGTACCAACTCATTTTTACAGACGCCAGAAGCCACCCATAAGAAGCTGCACTAACCTGGAATTTTTTATTCTCTTTACGCATCTCATTATATTTTTCGAATCTTGGTCTGGAAGTACATCCACTGGTTTCGAAAGTCTCACTACCATCATAAGGCTTCTGACCAGCCACATAGTCTTCCTCCCTTCCCAAAAGGCACTTCGTCTGTGCAATAGCAATCACCAATGGCCAGGGAACATTTCCGGTGAGCGGGCGGAGCATAGGAGAATTCAATATAATCTTCTGAAACAGTTGCGGCTCCCATGCAGCTGCAATTGTGCCAATCGCCCCACCCATAGAATGTGCAAAAAGAACTAACGGCAGTTCAGGATATGTTTTTTTAATTACATGGCATATTTTCAAAAAATCTCTCACATATCGCTTCCAGGTATCTATATGTACAAGAGATGGATCTGCTGTCAGGCAATAACTTTGTCCATGTCCCATATGTTCCGGCATATACACATGATATCCAGCCTTCAGAAAATAATAAATCATCTCTTCATATTTCGGCGCTGCTTCTGTAAAGCCATGACTGATTATAATCACGCCTTTCGGCTTCTCTGCCAGGTAGCGCTGTACATGAATTTTCCCCACTATCCCCGTGTCTTTTCGATGCAGATGATCCTCTGCACCAGAAATGTACCCCTCCTGACGGTGCGTTGCAAGATATGGTTCTATTTCATCATTCATTTTATACAAATATTCATTCTCATGTATTATTTCCATTATATGTACTCCTGTTGCTTTTTCATAATTCTGTTGCTATCTGCTTTTCACCATTCGATACATACCTGTATTATAATCTTCACTGGTGCCTGTTAATAATCCCATTAATCTTTTTCTCATTATAAAATACCAGTATAATTCCGCCTATACAACAGAATACTGCTGCCCCAAAAGCAGCAACTCTATAACCAGTTCCCTCTGCTGCCCCTATCGTCGAGACTGCTGTAAATATCAACATAGAAATACTCTGCCCAAGTTTAAACGCAAATGTTCTCGCCGCATAAAACATTCCTTCACGATTGCTTCCTGATGTAATCGAGTCGCTCTGCGAAATATCTGCCACAACAGCCTGCGGAAGAATTCCGAAAATCGCCATAGGAAGAGCCGCCACGACTGTCAGGATCAGTCCCTGCACCGATGCCGGAATAAAACTCATTTTTCCCATAAATCCGGTATAAAAATAAGCAAGGCTAAATACTGCAAATGCAAACAAGATCATCTTTTTCTTTCCAAGTTTAGGAGTAAGCTTATTTACCGGAATATAAAATACAAGAGACAACGCTGTCATTCCCACAAAATACAAAGTTGTCATTGTTTCCGGAAGTTTCAAAAGACTGGTGACAAAAAATGGAAGACCTGTCTGAAACATGGTAAGTGCAATCCAGTAGAAAATATCAGATGCCACAAACTTGCGAAATTCTCCATTCTTAAAAGTAGCTGCAAGAGATCCAAAAGCTGACTCTTTTGCAGGAACCGTATCTACATAGTCTTTTTCACGGATACAAAATACCGGCACAAGCATACAGATAAACGCTATAGCCGCCATCAAAGTAAAGGTCATACGGATAGCACCAACTCTGCCAAAAGCAGGAATAAACATCCCCCATATCGTAGGTGCCAGATACGCCACTGCAGTTCCGGCAATAAATGTAAAGGAAATGACTGTGGAAATATTAAGTCTTTCCTGCTGGGTATGTCCAAGTTCCGGAATCAGCGCATTATATGGTGTACAGTACGCAGTAATGGAAAGATAGTACGCCAGAATCATAATCAGCAAAAACACTCCATTGATCCAGCTGTTTTTATTAACCGGTGACCAGAAAACCAGTACTGTAGAAAGCGCCAGCGGTAAAGATGCCCATTTCAGGAACGGAATTCTTCGCCCATTCTTTGACGTACATCTGTCAGATAAAGAGGCGATCATTGGATCTGTAAAAGCATCAAAAATCCTTCCGAAAGCTGTAATTCCGCCAATAATAGTAAATATGCCAAAGACCACCAGCCCCTGTGGAATGAACACTGTCTGTCCCTGACTGATGGCTGTCTTATCCGGCTGATAAAAATATACAAGCCAGTTAGAAATAATCCCGGACAACATCGCCCATCCAAACTGTCCGGCTGCAAACTGCCATATTTTCCCTGTTGTTAACTTTTTCACCGTGCACCTCCAGATTTCAGAACTACTACTTATTTCTTGCAAGAATCGAACTCTTTTCCAAGCATGGAAGTTCTTCTCCTTCAACAGTCGTCACAATTCCGCCTGCTTCTTCAACAATAAGTGCACCTGCCGCAAAATCCCATGGAGATAAAATAAGCTCGAAATAAATTTCCGCTCTTCCTGATGCTATGGCACATAAATCAAGTGCTGCAGATCCGCTTCGTCGGATATCAAGGCATTTTTGAAAATATTCGTAAGCTAATTCAAAGGATGCCTTCGCAAGCTCCGTATTATACGGTGATGAACCAAACAAAACAATGCTGTTTGCCAGATCATCCTTCGATACATGAATCGCATTTCCATTCATATATGCACCCTCACCGGAAATCGCATAGAAAGTTTCATTAAGATACGGATTATGCACGACTCCCATATATCTCTTTCCATTTCGAATCAATCCAATAGATACACAGCTCATATGATAATCTTTAATAAAATTGGTAGTTCCATCAATCGGATCCACCACAAAAATATATTCTGCATTTCTGTTAATCTGGCAATCCTCTTCTTCCCCCCAAAACTCCGCTTCCGGAAGAATCTCAGACAACTTTTTTTCTAGCATTTCCTGAATTTTGCAATCATACTTCGTAACAAAATTTGCTTTTCCTGCCTTATCCTTAATGCCAAAATTCGCCCTGTCCGCCTGAAGCATAACCTGTCCGCATTCTTTTGCCGCTTCAATTATTTCATTTAATATCGTATGTGGAGTTTTCTCCTTTAGTTCCATATTATCTGTCACCTCTCAATAGAAAATGGTTTCCGTTTTATCAATACTTTTATAATTTCTCATACTTTTCAATCAGACACTGATGTTCTTTTGTCTTCTTGTCATAGTTTATCTCAACCAGCAAAATATCTCCGGTATAATCCAGAACTGAATCCGGATATTGTTTTTCCTTAATCTGCTGTAATGCTGTCTTGACATTCTTATTCCATTTAAGTTCTACGACAAGCGCCGGATAACTGGAAACGTATTCTGGTTTTGGAATAAATACAAAGTCTGCAAACCCACGTCCTGTCGGCAGTTCACGAACTGGTTTAAAATAATATTCCATTGAACTCAGATATGCAATTGCAAGTACACTGCTCAAAGAATTCTCATTATTATACTGAATATTCGAAACATACTCTGTATGGATTTTCTCAATTCCCTCTTCAACTGCTTCTTCATCCATGTCCAGCGTAGCCTCCAGTAAATGTTCTGATTCCTGCTGAAAAGTAATCATCTCATTCCATTTTCTGCTTTCAACCGCCATTGTCAATTCCTGCCGGATTTCTTCATTTGGAACAAATGCAGTTCTTCTATTCTGGTTATATCCCAAATAACCAAGATGGATCAAATACGTAAGTACATCATCTTTGCTTTGTATATTCACCGTATCATTTTTGAAAGCAGCTGTATTCACTTTAATCGAAGCACCGGAAAGTATTTCAATTATAGCGTTTTTCAAACCATCATAATTCATATTGATAAAAGGAACAATTGCTTCATAAGAAGCAGTCTCAGACCAGTAACTTCTAAACCTGCCCCGCACACAAACACTTACTACTGCTTTAGGATTATATACCTGATAGTCCTCCAGCAAATAACCATCATACCAATATTTTACTTTCTCAAAATCTCTGTGATATCTTTCGCAAAGATCCTTCACTTCAGCTTCTGTAAATCCAATATATGGCGCCATCACTCCTGCATCAAGCATTGTAAACTCATCAAAATTATTTAATGCAGACTGCGTTTTTTCTTTCTTTATCGGCAAAATACCTGTAAGATACACCAACTGAATATATTTTGTCGGTTCCGTTCCCTTGAACATCGCCCGCAAAAAATTAATGTACTTTTCCTGTACTTTTTTATTTGCCGCTTCATCTCTGATCAGAACATCCCACTCATCAATAATTATAATAAATTTCTGTCCAACAATATTTTTAATACGCGAAAGACTTTCCGACAAACTTATCTCTTCTTCAGGCAGAACACCAGGGTAAATCTCTCTCAATTCAGCCTGTACGGATTTCGTAATAAACGCTACAACATTATCCACATTATCACAATTTGCCAGAAACCACTGAATATCAAGATGAATCACATCATACTTATTAAGATGCGTCTTAAAATCGGATTCCCTGCTTATATCCAGCCCTGAAAACATTTCTTCGGAATTACAGCCTTTACTATAATAAGCGGCCAGCATATTTGCAGCATATGATTTTCCAAACCTGCGTGGTCTGCAGTTACAGATATAAGCTTCTGTTGTATTAAGTACGCTGTTTGTATATTCCAACAATCCGGTTTTATCCACATATATCGGAGAATTCAGTGCCACCTGAAATGCACTGTTATCAGGATTTACAAATCTACCCATTCCTTACACCCCACAATCAAAAAACAGCTTCACGTTATCAAAATTTTTAATAAAATAATGATAGCATGAAACTATTTTAACGTAAAGCTGAAAAAAACTGTTATATATCCAGACACCCGGGCTATATCGGAATTCTATAAAATAATCTCAATTATTTTGCGTAAATAGAACCAACAATCTTTCCCCGTAATGTACACGGCAGAATTTTACATAAGAATCTCAGAATCTTATACTTCACACCCGCCACACAAATTGGTGCGCAGTTCTTTTTCTGTGCAATTCGCGCAATATATGTACCAATAATCTCCGGCGACATCCCACTTAGTTCATCTTTCTCCATCTGACTGACACCGTGTGAAATACGGCCACCGTATTCATCATCACCCAAAACTATCTTTTGTCTGGCCTGGGTAAAACCGGTATGAATATCTCCAAGTTCTACTGCTGTTACCCTGACACCATAAGGACTTACTTCATTATCAAGCGCGCAGGAATAAGAAGACACTGCTGCTTTACTGGCTGAATAAAACGCCTGAAACGGAATGTGTGCCACCGCTGCCACAGAACTGATATTGACAATATGCCCTCTGTGCTGTCTGCGCATAGAAGGAAGAACAGCTCTGCTTACATTGACAGTTCCGAAAAAATTTACATCAAATTGTGCTTTCGCCTGTTTTAACTCTGTAAATTCCACCGCCCCGGAAATACCAAAACCTGCGCAGTTTACAAGAATCTCGATACTTCCTCTTTCCAAAAGGATCTGCCCAACGGCTTCCTGCACGGAAGCCTCATCTGTCACATCTACGCACATATGCTTCACGCCTTCTACCGGAACATCCCGGCGACTGAACTCATAGACTATATAGCCAGCCTTACTCAATGCTGCTACAGTACATCGTCCGATTCCGGAACTTCCGCCAGTGACAAGAGCTGTTCTTTTCTGTTTTGATTCCATATTGTTACTTACCTCATTCCATTTTTTCTTCTTACCACACGGGTGAGTTTCTGTCGTATTTCCTCATTCTTGAATAACTGCCTGCACCATTCGTCCTGTGCCATAACATCACCACAAATCATATTGTTTCATAGTTTCTGCGTTTCGATATTCATGTTTTTCATAATATCCTATCAGTCTTCCCTCTTCTCTGAGTGCCACCATATAAACATCTTTATTTTGCTTCTCATTATGGAAAGTATAGACAAGGTTATGGCTCTCATCTGCCGCAAACCAGTCCACTACCTTCTGTATTTTATCCCTGGATTCCTGATTATGACAATCTAACAGGCTTCTTCCAATAAGTTTATCACCGCCTCGCTTCGCATAGCTGTTAACAGCTGCCGGATTCATGTAGATAATCTCATGCTTAAGGTTGCATATAACAATCGAAGCCCTGTCCTGGTCAACAATACTCTTATAAAAACTAATCATATATTTTTTTATGTCCTTTCATTTTTTTCTTTCGTCTAATAGTTTACTATCCACATCAAATATCTTTAAATATCCGTTGGCATACATACGGACACCATCAATGGTATTTATAATAAATTATTACAAAATTTTCGAAACAAAATAATCTGCCTCAATAATATGCCTTACATTCTTCTCCCTGGAGTCAACAATACTCACACGTCCATTCTCCGCTGTCAAAGTCACACTGGAACCATCATTCCGATAAACAGTCATATGTTCCACTGGGCGTTCCAATGTCTCTATTGGATCCTTCATCTTTTTTAATCGCCGATACTCATATTCTGGAATAAAAAATTCAAGTTTTGAAATAGCTCTTTTTTTCTTTAATGGTGTTTTTCTTAATGAACCATTTTTATTCATAAAACGATCCGCAAATTCAACATTTTCCGTCATTTTATCAATTACATCCGAAATCCCGTGAATTAAAAACTTTATCCTCACACGACTGAAGTCGCGTGCTTCCAGACGCTTT
>NZ_JAJDMI010000136.1:0-936 GCF_020593505.1 Blautia sp. DFI.3.45 | reverse complement strand
GATTTCGTCCTTTTTCATAAAAACACCTCCATACCAAGTTTTCTTTGCATATTTTATATCATACACATGCCAAGTTTTCTTGTCAATAGAGTTCATAAAAAAGTTACAACCGATATAATAGGTAACTTTTCTACCACTTCGATTATACTCGCAACTTAATGACTTCTTGAATACTTGCCGAAAAAGAAAAACTGCCATCGGTTTGACAGCAGTTCTTCTTCGGTTGGTATCCGTTAGGAATAATCTGGTTGCATTCATTCCCACAATCCAGTCCGCTCGTTCCCTGCATAGTGCCGCCCGGTAGAGATCATCATATTCCCTGCCATTTTTCAGATGAAAAAAGCCATCCGAAATCGCCTGGTCTTCCATTGAAGAAATCCATAAGCGCTCGAATGGCTTTTTGCATTTTGCCTGATCATATACAAGCCGGAAAATCAGCTCTCCCTCTCGGCCGGCATCAGTGGCTTCCACTAATCCGGTTACATCCTCTCTTTCCATCAGTTTTTTCAGAATTCCGAACTGCTTTCGGGTAGCTTCTGCAATCTGGTAATTCCATTCTGATGGCAGGATTGGAAGATCCTCATATCTCCACTTTTCATATTTTTCATCATAGAACTCCGGTGATGCAAGCTCCACCAGATGCCCCACACACCAGCTGACAATATAACCATTGCCCTCCAGGTAGCCGTCCTCTCTCTTATCTGCACCGATTACCTTTGCAATGGACTGTGCCACCGAAGGCTTCTCAGCAATTACTAATTTATATGACATTTCGTTTCTCCTTTTGTGGTAAAAAAATAGCACCTTAACCATTTGGCTAAAGTGCTATGTAAATTTGTTATTAAATTGTGTGTGAATCAAATAAACAGGAATTGTTCGATCTTTTCAAATACTAACGTCCTTAATTCTGTTCAATAATTGATTTATAGTAGTTAC
>NZ_JAJDMI010000135.1:0-947 GCF_020593505.1 Blautia sp. DFI.3.45 | reverse complement strand
CAAAAGGATCTGTAAGAAAAAAAGGAAAGAAATGGTACTACCGCTTCTATGTAGAGGACGCAAGCGGCAATCTTGTTCAGAAAGAATGCGTTGGAACAGAAAGCAAAAGTGAAACTGAAAAACTGCTCCGTCAGGCAATGGATGATTATGAGAAAAAGAAATTTGTTGCCAAAGCGGAAAATCTCACAGTCGGACAACTTTTGGATGTGTGGGCAGAGGAGGAATTAAAAACAGGTACGCTCAGCAATGGTACGGTGGAGAATTACCTCGGAACAATCCGAAATATTAAGAAACACCCATTGGCAGAACGTAAACTGAAAAATGTAACCTCTGAACATTTGCAATCTTTCTTCGATTTGCTTTCCTTCGGGGGAGTTCATCCCGATGGAAAAGAGAGAAAGGGTTACAGCAAAGATTACATCCATTCTTTTTCCGCAGTCATGCAGCAATCATTCCGCTTTGCAGTATTTCCAAAGCAGTATATTACGTTCAATCCTATGCAGTATATTAAACTGCGGTATCAGACGGATGAAGTGGATTTGTTTTCTGATGAGGATATGGACGGAAATGTCCAACCAATTTCACGAGAAGATTATGAAAGACTGCTTGCTTATCTGCAAAAAAAGAACCCAGCCGCAATACTTCCAATCCAGATAGCCTATTATGCCGGGCTTCGTATTGGAGAAGCCTGTGGTTTGGCATGGCAGGACGTAAATCTGGAAGAACAATGCCTTACCATAAGACGCAGCATCCGATATGATGGCTCAAAGCGCAAATATATCATCGGACCAACCAAGCGGAAAAAAGTAAGGGTTGTTGATTTTGGAGATACACTGGTAGAGATTTTCCGTAATGCCCGGAAAGAGCAGTTAAAAAATCGAATGCAGTACGAAGAACTTTATCACACGAACTACTACAAAGAGGTCAAAGAGAAAAACAGAGTGTAC
>NZ_JAJDMI010000134.1:0-950 GCF_020593505.1 Blautia sp. DFI.3.45 | reverse complement strand
AAATACCGGCGGAAGATATTAAATGCGGAGGTCGAGGCATATCTGCAGGAACTGGTGCAGGAGATCGCAGAAGATAAGGGCTTTACGGTCCATCTGTTTGAATGTGGGGAAGGAGACCATGTACACTGTTTTGTGTCAGCCCCTCCGAAATTATCCATAACTGCGATCGTGAAATACCTGAAGGGGATCTCCGGCAGGAAGCTTTTCGAACGTTTTCCGGAAATAAGAAACCAGCTTTGGAAAGGGGAGCTGTGGAACCATTCCTATTATGTGGAAACGGTCGGATCTGTATCGGAAGAAAATATCCGCAGGTATATCGAACATCAGAGCAAAGCTTACTGATACGATGGAGGAGAGGAAATGCTGCTGTCAAAGAAAACATCCATAAAGGTCAGCCGGGAATATGCGAACCTCATCGGGCATATGTGCTATGCAGCATCCAAGCTCTGGAATGTCTGTAATTACGAGCGTCAGCATTACAAAGAAACAGGGATGGAGCAGTATCCTGACTGGTATTATCAGAAAAAAGCCCATAAAGAGGATCTGTGGTATAAACAGCTCCCGTCCCAGACTGCCCAGGAAGTCTGCAGGCTGCTGGACAAGGCATGGAAGTCTTTTTATGCCCTGAAAAGATCCGGGGGGATCGAGACTCCCAGACCGCCGCGGTTTAAGCAGGAAAGTATCCCCATTACCTATATGCAGATGGGGATCGTGCATGAGCGGGATACGGACAGAGTCCGCCTGTCCCTTCCAAAGACATTAAAAAAATATATGGAAGAAACATATCAGATCCATGAAAACTTTCTTTACCTTGAAAATAAGATTTTCAGGGGCATGGATCAGATCAAACAGCTGCGGATCTATCCGCCGGAGAATGGAAGCTGTAAAATTATTGTTGTTTATGAGGTCCCTGACCAGGAAGAACTTCCACAGAACGGACATGAACTGTC
>NZ_JAJDMI010000133.1:0-992 GCF_020593505.1 Blautia sp. DFI.3.45 | reverse complement strand
TATTGACAGGACATTTAAAATGACGTATACTAAGCTCAGTGATCGTTCTGTAGAAACTTGCGAAGCCTACAGGCGGGGGAGAGCCTGCGGGTCTCTCCCTCTTTTGTTTTAAGGAGAAATGAGATGCAGACACCGAAAAAATTCTCTTCTTTTAGTGACCAGGTTTCTTGAATCAGTGATGAAAAGGGAATAAAAATAAAAGACGGAGAATATGCAGAAGAGATGTTACGCCAAATAGGATATTTTCCTCTTATGGGAGGATATAAACATCTTTTTAGAATATCAAACACAAAAAAAAATAAAGCAGGAACAAGTTTTGAAGAAATAGTCAGTCTGTATAAGTTTGATGCAGAGCTTAGAGAGTTGTTCTTTAAATATTTACTGCAGATTGAGCGACAGATGCGTTCTTTGATGTCATACTATTTTACTGAAATGTATGGAGCAGAGCAGAAGCAGTACCTGGACGCTAATAATTATAATAATACAAAAAGAAATCATGCAACAATCGTAAAGTTGATAGCGACCTTGAAACGAGCAACAACGACCACAGATTATACATATATCAACTATTACCGCAAGACATATGGTGAAATTCCATTATGGGTTTTGGCAAATGTACTTACGTTTGGAAACTTATCAAAAATGTTCCGAGTGTTTCCGCAGTCCTTAAAATCAAAAGTATCAAAAAACTTTGAACCTTTGAATCAGCATCAGATGGAACAGTTTCTATCTGTTCTCACTAAGTATAGGAATGTATGTGCCCATGGGGAACGACTGTTTACATACAGAACAGTAGATGCTATTGCGGATACACCGCTTCATAAAAAACTTTCATTACCACAGAGCGGTAATCAGTACGAAAAAGGAAAACAAGATTTGTTTGCTGTGGTGATTGCTTTTAGATATCTATTACCTGGAAAAGATTTTCTGGAATTTAAAAGAAAGCTCATAAAAGAGATTGACCGAGTAAACAGAGAAGTAGAGCATATAAG
>NZ_JAJDMI010000132.1:0-1006 GCF_020593505.1 Blautia sp. DFI.3.45 | reverse complement strand
CAAACTGGAAGTTAGCGATTTCTTTTTCCGGTATTCTCTGTCCCACGGATTTCCTCATGATAGAAATAATCTACGATCACCGGATGCCCCTGCGGGACTCTGCCATAAGGCATTTCATTATCCACAAAGGCACAATCATACTTCTTAGCCATTTTCTCAGCTTTTACTTCAAGTGCTTCAAAGTAGCTGCGGTTATGCTTGTTATAGATCTCGTCGTAAAGTGGTACAAGATCAGGATATTTTCCGGCGATATAATCCATAATTGTCTTTTTGAAACCGCCTCGAAGATTGAGATTTTCGAGCCAGAACAGATCGCACTGATCCTTTACCCGCTCAAAGATTGCTTCAAAATTCGTGATACCGGGGAATACCGGGGATACGAAACAGACTGTACTGATACCTGCCTCATATACCTGCTTCATAGCAGCGATACGGTGCTCAATGCTCGAAGCAGAATCCATATCGTTCTTGAAATTTTCATCTAGTGTGTTGATCGACCATGAAACGGTTACACGTCCAAGCTTCTTCAGCAGATCAATATCCCGTACCACAAGATCCGACTTTGTGCAGATCAGAATATCTGCGTCACTGCCGATCAGCTGCTCCAGAAGTTTTCTGGTATTCCCGAATTCCTCCTCCTGTGGATTGTAGCCATCTGTCACAGAACCGATGACCACCCGCTGTCCGGCATATTTCTTCGGATTTTTAATTTCCGGCCAATGTTTCACATCAAGGAAAGTGCCCCATTCCTCCTTGTGCCCGGTAAAGCGCTTCATAAAAGAAGCATAGCAATACTTGCAGGCATGTGTACAACCCACATAGGGATTGACCGAGTAACCGCCTACCGGCAGACTGGACTTAGTCATGATGTTCTTTGTTTCCACCTCACGAATGAGGATTCCATTTATTACTTCTTCCATGATTTCTGTACCTCTAACACTTTATTAAATTCTTCCGGCATTTCCTGAATCATATTTTCATCCCCTATGATAGGGACAAGGTCTTC
>NZ_JAJDMI010000131.1:0-1028 GCF_020593505.1 Blautia sp. DFI.3.45 | reverse complement strand
GTAGTAACGTTCTGCGGTATGTGGGTGTGTACATGCTTTTCTGGTGATTTTAAATACAACCCATGTTTCTTCATAATTATTTGCGTCTTCGCCAGTGTAAACTGCTGTAGCGGAAACTTCTTTTCCTACAGGTAATTCTTTAGAAATATCGGAACCGCTCCATTTCCAGTCATCATTAAAAAGGCCTTTAACATCTTCGACTTTCTTACATAACCATGAAACATATGTAGGATCGGTATCGGTTGGCTTGCTTGAAGGTGCTTGTGCTTTTGAAATGACAAATTCCCATTCTGGTGCAGATATACTATCGACTGATTTGTAGTAGTCACCTTCATTCACATCAATCTTAAAAGTATAAGTACCTGCATCTGTGGGGCTGTCTGCGAGTGGAGTTTTATCTCCTTTTTTAAAATACGTTACTTTAGTAATTTTACCATGACCGGTGACATCATCTTTCCATTTAATATATTTACTAATATCAACATGGGTATCTTTAGTATATGTAAAATTGGGCTGCGTATAATCAAATTGGTCAGCGGTAGGAGTTGTTTGGATACGTACAAATTGGTTTTTTGCCTGATCGAAAGAATACTGCCTTTTTTCGGTTCCAACAGTTACATCATAAGCGTCATTATTTTCTTTTTCAGTTAACCAGACGTACAGATTACCGTCTTTTGTAGAATCAGGAAAAATATGATCACTTGGATTCCAGGGTACACTATCTATCGCTACTGGTAAAGAATGTTCATTTTCGATAATACAACAATAAACATTTTTTGAGCTGCCATTATGGGGGGTACAATTAATGCCTGGCATACGATCAGAATATGCCTTTACGGATCCACCGCTAATGGTAATGTTACTGCCGGTACCCCCGTCAGATCCTCCGCCAATTCCGGCACCAAAAGAAGAAGTAGCAGTTACGGATCCACCGCTAATGGTAATGTCACTGCCGGTACCCCCGTCAGATCCTCCGCCAATTCCGGCACCAAAAGAAGAAGTAGCAGTTACGGATCCACCGCTAATGG
>NZ_JAJDMI010000130.1:0-1055 GCF_020593505.1 Blautia sp. DFI.3.45 | reverse complement strand
AATTTCAAATTGCAAGGTTAATGCAAGGTTGCGGCAAGGTTAATGCAAGGTTGGCATGATAGAATACCTTACAGAACAGGAGGTTTTGAATATGGATACAAATTATATCATTGAAACAAAAAATCTGACAAAGCAATACGGCTCACAAAAGAGTGTGGCTGACTTAAATATCCATGTCAAGCGTGGGAGAATTTATGGTCTGTTGGGTAGAAACGGAGCCGGAAAAACCACAACTATGAAAATGCTGTTGGGCTTAACGAAGCCGACTTCCGGGGAGGTCAAAATCTGGGGAAAGTCTTTGCAAGGGAATGAAAAGAAGCTGTTGCCCCGTATCGGAAGCCTGATTGAGTCCCCCGGTTTTTATCCCAATCTGACCGGTACGGAGAACCTGCGTATCTTTGCTACCCTGCGTGGAGTACCAAACAATCATGCCATCAAAGACGCTCTGGATTTGGTCGGGCTACCTTACAAGGATAAAAAGCTGTTTTCGCAATACTCTCTTGGCATGAAGCAGCGGTTGGCGATTGCCCTTGCAGTCATGCACGATCCGGAGCTTTTGATTTTGGATGAGCCGATCAACGGTCTCGATCCCATCGGTATTGCAGAAGTGCGATCCTTTATCCGTGAGCTTTGCGACACAAGAGGAAAAACCATTTTAATCTCCAGTCACATTCTTTCGGAGATTTCCTTGCTGGCTGACGATATTGGAATTATTGACCACGGCGCATTGCTGGAAGAAGAAAGCCTTGCTGAGTTGGAGCAAAAAAGCAGTAAACATATCCGGTTTACGCTCTCTGATACTGCACAGGCGGCAAGAATTTTGGAACGCAATTTCCATGAAACCCATTTTTCCATACAAGACGACCACAATCTGCGTCTACACAATATGGAGCTACCCGTGGGGAAAATTGTAACTGCTTTTGTAGAAAACGGATTGGAGGTATCAGAAGCACATACCTGTGAAGAAAGTCTTGAAGATTACTTCAAGCGTGTGGCAGGGGGCGAAGGAATTGCTTAAACTAATCAAATGCGAATTTTTGAAATTGAAACGGAAG
>NZ_JAJDMI010000129.1:0-1078 GCF_020593505.1 Blautia sp. DFI.3.45 | reverse complement strand
AGCCTGCAAATAAAAAGTCAATACTAAAATTGAAGAAAGTTAAAAAACTTTACAGGTTAAAAATTAGGCATTAAAATAAGGCCACCACAACCAGTGCTGGTCTGAAAGTAAAAGTTTTGAATTAGCTTGGATCAGGAAGAACAGAAAGATATTCTTTCACTCGTCCATAGTATATTCTGAGAAATTTATTAGCACCTGCAGTCATATAAACATAGTAAGGCTTACCCTGGGTGCGTTTTCTGTCCATGAATTGATATACAGGATCATCCTGAGGCATGGTTTTGATAAGAACATCCATTACTTGAAAAAGAGTCTTTCTTAAATTTGAAGATCCACGTTTGGATGTTGGGACGCTTTTTTGTGCATAGGAACCAGATTCGTTTACCCCAGGATCAACTCCGGCGAATGCAGTAAGGGCTCCTTTATGCGTGAATCTGGTTACATCACCGATCTCAGCCATAAGCTGTGGACCGAGAGATGGACCAATCCCTTTAAACTGCATGACAATTGAGTATTCAGGAAGCTTTGAGGCAGTCTCGTTCATGAGAGTGCGTATTGTTTCGACAGTAACGGAAGTACTGTTGAGCTGATCGATAGCTTGTCTGATGATATGTTTGGTTATTTCATTCTTAGGAAATACTGGAACAAGTTCCTTTGTTTTGGTGTAAATTTCTTCCGCTTTTGATTTATTGAAGGCATATTTTTTGCGCTTGCACCAGTTCTGATAATGTTCAACAAAAGCGTTTAGAGACATTTTACGAATGCAATCTACATGCCAGTATGTAGAGACAAAATCAACCCATTTCTGGGAACCATCACTGCGGGTGGGACTATTGAAATAAGTATTTGCATTTGGATAGGTCTGGTCAATGAGGCCAATAAGATTATTTTTCATAGCCGTTTTTTGTTTCACATAGAAATGGAACTGACGATTCATGACCTTTAGCTGAGCGCGTAATTCATCTGTAATACTATACGGTTCAAGACTTTGCCATTTGTCAAGAGCGTAGCGGGCAATCTTGACAGAATCAGCTTTGTCGGACTTGATTTTGCGAAGAGAATCGTTATTAAAATCTTT
>NZ_JAJDMI010000128.1:0-1196 GCF_020593505.1 Blautia sp. DFI.3.45 | reverse complement strand
TGATAATCAAATATAACAGTTATTAAATTTCCTAAAATATGTGAAATATCAACTGGAATTTATAAGTTCAATTCAAACATCCTGTACTCTGTCTATCCAGTATCTTCGTAATACATTTCTTTGACTTCTACAAATCAAAAACCGCAGCTTATATAAAGGCGTTCTGCTGACTTACAAGCACCCAGAACATCAAGGCGTACAGCTTTTTATGCTCTGTTCTTGCAACGTTCTATATTTCTTATCTCCCTGGTATTTAACGTATCTTTTTCCTATAAGTCCGTATTGTACAATAACTGCTGTCCAATTTTCAAGATTCCTTCAGACTTTCTCTATATAGTGCATATTCAATACCCCAGCACAACCATATAATCCAGAATCGCATGAACCAGCACTGGAATCCAAATTGTGCCTGATTTTTCTTTCAGATACTGGAAAATACATCCAGTTAATATCAGTCCTAGCATTTGTGACGTAATAAATGAAAATACATAAACCAGTGTGATTTTTCCCCAGTTTGTATAGGAGAACAGATGCATGGCAGCAAACAAAATATTTGGTACAAGATAACGGATATAATTATTTTCATCTTTTAACAAATACACACATATACCCCTTACCAAAAGTTCCTCTTCCATTGCAATAAATACCGTATAATACAGCAAATTATACAATATTGTTATTTTATCTGCTTTTGTAATCAAACAGAAAACGGTTACTGCCCCAAGAATCGCTGTCAGGATAAGCACCGTTGTCTTCTGCTTTTTTCCTGATATTTTTAGGTACATTTCTGATATGAATTTTTTTCTTAATATCATGAAAAAAATTAAAATCACTATGATTGCAACCATAGAAACAACCAGACTCTGGCGAAAAATACCAAAAATATTATCAGATGCATTTCTGACTACAACGACTGTACCATTTTGTTTCCATGTATAAATAAAATAAGCGGCTACTAAAATATCTGCTGTACATATGAGAAATATAATAATAATTCTCGCTGGCAAAGCTAATGTTTTTTTATCTTTATCTGACATTTTTATTTCAAAGCCTCCCAGTCAATTCGTTCATTTCTGTAGAAAAATTCTCTTTCGGTATAAACCATTCTTTATAAAGGTTTTTAGCCTACTCCTACAAATTACGATTGAACAAAATCGCTGCGCGATGGCTTGCCAAGGCTGTGGCGCAGTTTTATT
>NZ_JAJDMI010000127.1:0-1225 GCF_020593505.1 Blautia sp. DFI.3.45 | reverse complement strand
TGCAACTGATACAGATAAAGTTTTGCTTAATAAAACAATGTCTGTTTATTGTGATGCCTGTAATTATGTTTCAGATTATGTATTCCGCACACATGACCTAAAGCAGTTCTCACTCAATAAAATTTTGTACTCTGCTCTAAGAGAAAAGTTTAGTCTTAAATCACAAATGGCGCAGTCTGTTTTTAAGACGGTTATCGCAAGATATAAGTCCATTCTTGAAAATCAGAATGAATGGATAAAACCATCTTTTAAAAAACCTCAGTACGACCTGGTTTGGAACAGAGATTATTCTTTAACTCAAAACTGCTTTTCCGTCAATACGCTTAATGGTCGTGTGAAACTTCCTTATTTTGCTGAGGGTATGTCTAAGTATTTTAACCATTCTATTTACAGGTTTGGTACTGCCAAACTTGTAAATAAACGTGGTAAATACTATCTGTATATACCAGTTACTTATGAGGTTGAAGAAAGTAATATTTCTGATATTTGTAATGTTGTAGGTATTGACAGAGGTATTAACTTTGTTGTTGCAACTTATGACAGCAAACATAAGTCCGGATTTGTTAGTGGTAAAGCTATTAAACAGAAACGGGCTAATTATTCCAGGCTTCGTAAAGAACTTCAAATGCGACATACGCCATCCTCAAGACGAAGACTAAAAGCTATCGGTCAGCGAGAAAACCGTTGGATGCAGGATATTAACCATCAGGTATCGAAGGCACTCGCCACCGGTAATCCAAAGCATACTCTCTTTGTATTAGAAGATTTGATTGGTATTCGCAATGCTACAGAACGTGTCAAAACAAAAGACCGCTATGTTTCTGTATCATGGTCCTTTTATGACCTTGAGCAGAAGCTGATTTACAAAGCGAAGCAGAATCAATCTTCTGTAATAAAGGTGGATCCTCGTTATACCAGTCAATGCTGTCCTGCTTGTGGACATACTGAAAAGTCTAATCGTAATAAGAAAATACATTTGTTTACTTGCAAAAACTGCGGTTATACGTCTAATGATGACCGTATTGGAGCTATGAATCTGTATCGTATGGGAATAAACTATCTTGCTGATAGCCAAGTACCTGATACAGTTGTAACAGAGTAAACTCTGCTACAAAGGGTGCTGTCAACCACCCAATGATGTAACGCCACTTTAGGCAGCAATGCCTATTGGGGATAAAAGGTCGGAGGCGTAAGCCGTTACTACGACTGGGCAGTTACAAGCCCA
>NZ_JAJDMI010000013.1:0-76528 GCF_020593505.1 Blautia sp. DFI.3.45 | reverse complement strand
TCTTTTGAAGCCCGTTGCCGGACTTCGTTGCCGACACCCTCTGTCTGGCTATTTTCATGTATGGAGGATAACTGCCTATGGCAAAAAACAAAACAGAGATTCATGTTACAACGGTGTTTGACGGGGAGCTGGACGCAACCGATGTGTTCGTCAGCCTGATTTCCCAGAAATACGGTAAGACAAATATGAAAGAATATCTTGCTAAAAAGAGAGATATGAAGTATAATGAAGATGAGGTTCAAAAGAGCCAGATACCGTCTGGATTGTGTGGGTAAATGGCTATGATGAACGAAATGGAATACAGAACAATCGGTTCGGCACTTGCCGGGGGTTATCGTGCAGCGGTCTATTGCAGACTGTCAAAGGACGATGACCTGCAAGGCGAAAGTGCCAGTATCGCAAACCAGCGTGATATGCTGGAAAAATACTGCGAAAAGCAGGGATGGGAGGTTGTGGCAGTCTATCAGGACGATGGCTTCACAGGTCTTAATATGGAGCGTCCTGATTTACAGAGAATGTTGAGAGCCATTGAGCGCAGGCAAATCAACCTTGTCATCACGAAAGACCTCAGCCGACTGGGGCGTAACTATCTGCAAACCGGGCATTTGATTGAGGACTTTTTCCCAAGAAATGGTGTCCGCTATATCGCCATGAATGACGGTATCGACACCCTGCGGGATAACAACGATATTGCCCCGTTCAAGAATATCCTGAACGAGATGTACAGCAAGGATATTTCCAAGAAAGTCCATTCCTCTTATCTTCTGAAAGCGCAGAAAGGACAGTTTACCGGGTGTCTTGCCCCGTTTGGGTATCGGAAAGACCCGGAGGACAAAAACCATCTGCTCATTGACGAGGAAACCGCCCCGATTGTGCGGCTGATTTTCGGATATGCCCTAAACGGTCATGGTCCGAACTATATCCGCAGACGGCTGGAGGAAGAAAAAATCCCCTGCCCCACATGGTGGAACCGGGAACGGGGGCTTCGCAATACCCGAACCAAATGGGAAAAGAAAGACCCGGAAAACGGACGGTATATGTGGGACTTCTCCGTTATCAAAGACCTTTTGATGAATCCCGTTTACACCGGGGCGATTGCTTCCCAGAAAAAAGACTACCGTTTCAAAATCGGCACGATTGGGGAAAAGAAGCCGGAGGACTGGATTGTAGTGGAGGGACAGCATGAACCGCTGATTGACCGCATGAGCTTTGACATTGTGCAGAACAAGCTGAAATCCCGCCAGCGTCCGGGGCAGACCAATGAAATCAGCCTGTTTGCCGGACTGATAAAATGCGGCGAGTGTGGGAAGTCGCTGACGATACGCTATACAAACGCAAAACATCCCCAGCAGATTTATTCCTGCAAGACCTACAATGCCTTTGGAAAGAACCACTGCACCCAGCACCGGATTGACTATGACACCCTTTACAGCCATGTGCTGCGAAAAATCCGGGAATGTGCCAGAGCTGCCCTGATGGACGGGAAAGCGGTTGCCGACCGCCTGACTAATACCTGTGAAGCCGAGCAGCGGGAACAGCGGGAAGCAATGGAACGCTCCCTTACAAGGGACGAGGAACGGATTGAGGTTCTGGATAAAATGGTCATGCGGCTTTATGAGGATATGATTGCAGGGCGTATCAGTGAGCAGAATTTCAACACCATGCTGGAAAAGACACAGACCGAGCAGACGGAGCTTAAAGCAAAAGTGTCCGAGGGCAGGAAGCGGCTGTCCGATGAAGCCCAGCTTGCCAATGACGCAAAACAATGGGTGGAAGCCATTCAGGAATATGCCAACATCACAGAGCTGGACGCAGCCACCCTTAACCGCTTAATCAAAGAAATCGTCGTGCATGAGCGCATTGACGAAGATAAAACAAGACACATTTCTATCGAAATTCATTTTAATCTCAAACCCATCCCAGAGGTGGAACAGGTCACTGCCTGACCTGTCCTACCGGGACGATTCTCTTAAAAACACCATATAGATTTTTTGTACGCCGCCGCCCGCCATCGAGCAGAGTTTTACACCTAATTGGGGATAAAACAGCTCATGGCGGGCGGCGGCGTTGCCCTTATCGGTGGCACCCTTGTACCTCTGCTTTCCGGCCTGTTCGGTTAAGCGGCGGGGTTAGCCTATGCAGAGCATACTTGACGCGATTAACGAATGGATAAAGGAAATCCTCATTGGAGCCATTAACGGTAATCTGTCAACTATGTTCGGGGACGTAAACGAAAAAGTCGGAACTATCGCCGCAGAGGTAGGACAAACCCCGCAGGGGTGGAACGCAGGCATATTTTCCATGATACAGAGTTTGTCGGAAAATGTGATTGTACCCATTGCGGGGCTTGTCATTACCTACGTTCTATGCGTGGAGCTTATCAGCATGGTAACGGAAAAGAACAATATGCACGATATTGACACGTTCATGTTCTTTAAGTGGTTTTTCAAGGCGTGGGTAGCGGTGTATCTCGTTACCCACACCTTTACTATCACTATGGCGGTGTTCGATATGGCGCAGCACGTTGTTTCCGGCGCAGCGGGCGTGATCGGCGGCAATACGAATATCGACGTTGACGCCGCCCTCTCGTCCATGCAAGCCGGACTTGACGCTATGGAAATCCCCGAACTGCTTTTGCTCGTTATGGAAACAAGCCTTGTGAGCCTTTGCATGAAAATCATGTCGGTGCTTATCACGGTTATCCTGTACGGCAGAATGATAGAAATTTACCTTTACTGTTCGGTATCGCCTATCCCGTTTGCAACTATGACCAACAGAGAGTGGGGGCAGATAGGCAACAACTACTTAAAAGCCCTGTTCGCCCTCGGTTTTCAAGGCTTCCTCATAATGATATGCGTCGGCATTTATGCGGTTTTGGTTGGCAGCATGATTGTAGCGGACAACCTGCACAGCGCGATTTTCTCCCTTGCAGCCTACACCGTGATTTTGTGCTTCTCCCTATTCAAAACAGGCGCACTTGCGAAGTCAATATTTAACGCCCATTAAAGACCGAAAGGAGGAGGTTTTCACTTGGCGTATGTACCCGTACCCAAAGACTTATCAAAAATCAAAACGAAAGTCGCTTTTAATCTGACAAAGCGGCAGATTATATGTTTTGCGGCAGCCCTCGCTATGGGACTACCGCTTTTCTTTTTGCTCAAAGACAGCGCGGGAACAAGCATGGCGGCATTTGCAATGATTGTCGTTATGCTTCCCTGCTTCCTCTTGGCAATGTATGAAAAACACGGGCAGCCCCTTGAAATCGTGATAAAGAACGTCATTCAGACAAAGTTTATCCGACCAAAGGAACGCCCCTATCAGACGGAAAATTTTTATGCCGTCATAGAAAAACAACGAAAACTGGAAAAGGAGGTATCGGCTATTGTCAATGGCAGAACGAAAAACCATGACCCGCGCGGTAAAAAATCCCGTGAAGCGTAAGCTGACCCGCGCAGAAAAGAAAGAAATCGCCGCCGTGATACAGGCGGCAAAGGGCGACGGGAAGCCCCGCACCGCACAACAGACCATTCCCTACTTGCAGATGTACCCGGACGGGATTTGCAGGGTAACGGAAAAGAAATACAGTAAAAGCCTTGTCTTTGAAGATATTAACTATCAGCTTGCACAGGCAGACGATAAGACAGCCATTTTTGAAAACTGGTGCGATTTTCTCAACTACTTTGACGCTTCCGTTTCGGTGCAGCTCTCTTTCATCAATCAGGGTGCAAGAAAGGAAAAGGCACAGGCGGCTATCGAAATTCCGGCGCAGGACGACGCTTTTAACTCTATCCGCAGGGAGTACGCGGATATGCTTAAAAATCAGCTTGAAAAAGGCAACAACGGACTGGAAAAGTGCAAGTACATTACCTTTTCCATTGAAGCGGACAATCTTGCGGCGGCAAAAGCCCGCCTTTCCCGTATCGAAACCGACGTACTCAATAATTTTAAGGTGCTTGGTGTAACCGCCCGCCCCATGAACGGACAGGAACGCTTGAACGTACTGCATGGGATTTTCCACCCGGAGGGCGAGCCGTTCCGTTTCTCTTGGGACTGGCTTGTACCGTCCGGGCTTACCACAAAGGACTTTATCGCCCCGTCCTCGTTCCGCTTTGGCGACGGCAGGACGTTTCGCATGGGGCGCAAGCTCGGTGCTGTTAGCTTCCTTGAAATCCTTGCGCCGGAGCTGAACGACCGTATGCTTTCGGACATTCTCGACCTTGAAAACGGAATTATCGTCAATCTGCATATCCGCAGTATCGACCAGAGCGAAGCAATCAAGACTATCAAGCGCAAAATTACCGACCTCGACAAGATGAAGATTGAGGAACAGAAAAAGGCGGTACGCAGCGGGTACGATATGGATATAATTCCGTCCGACCTTGCCACGTTCGGCAGCGAAGCGAAAAATCTCTTGCAGGATTTACAGAGCAGAAATGAAAGAATGTTTCTGCTGACGTTCCTTGTGGTAAACATGGCAGACACGAAGCGGAAACTGGATAATGACATCTTTGCTACGGCGGGCTTTGCACAGAAAAACAACTGCGCTCTGACCCGCCTTGACTATTTGCAGGAAGCGGGCTTTATGTCCTCTATTCCTCTTGGGGAGAACCTTATCCCCATTCAAAGAGGGCTTACGACCAGTAGCACCGCTATTTTTATCCCGTTCATCACGCAGGAGCTTTTCCAAAGGGGTGCAGCCCTTTACTACGGCTTAAATGCCCTTAGTAACAACATGATACTCTGCGACCGCAAGCAACTGAAAAATCCCAACGGGCTTATTCTTGGAACACCGGGAAGCGGTAAATCCTTTGCGGCAAAACGGGAAATGACAAACGCCTTTCTCATTACCGACGACGATATTATTATCTGCGACCCGGAAGCAGAATATTTTTCCCTTGTGCAGCGTTTGGGCGGGCAAGTGATACGTCTGTCGCCTGCCGGAAAAGGCATGGACGGCAAGCCCCAGTATGTGAACCCTATGGATATTAACCTCAACTACTCCGAGGACGACAACCCGCTTGCCTTGAAATCCGACTTTATCCTTTCCCTCTGCGAGCTTGTTATCGGCGGCAAAGAGGGCTTGCAGCCCGTGGAAAAGACCGTCATTGACCGCGCCGTTAGGAATGTGTACCGACCTTTCCTTGCAGAACCCGACCCGGCAAAAATGCCGATTTTGGGCGACCTCTACAACGAACTGCTGAAACAGCCGGAGCCGGAAGCTGCCCGCATTGCGGCGGCATTGGAGCTTTATGTTTCCGGCTCTCTGAACGTCTTTAACCACCGTACCAACGTGGAGCTTTCAAACCGTCTTGTCTGCTTTGATATTAAGCAGCTTGGAAAGCAGCTCAAAAAATTAGGTATGCTCATTGTGCAAGACCAGGTGTGGAACCGCGTGACCGTCAACCGCGCCGAGAAAAAGGCAACCCGTTACTATATGGACGAATTTCATTTGCTTTTGAAAGAGGAACAGACCGCAGCCTATTCTGTGGAGATTTGGAAGCGTTTTCGTAAATGGGGCGGCATACCGACGGCTATCACACAGAACGTCAAAGACCTTTTAAGCAGCCGCGAAGTCGAGAATATCTTTGAAAACTCCGATTTTGTCCTCATGCTCAATCAGGCACAGGGCGACCGGGCTATCCTTGCAAAGCAGCTTAACATCTCCCCGCAGCAGATGAAGTATGTAACCCACACCGAAGCGGGCGAGGGGCTTATCTTTTACGGGAATGTGGTGCTGCCGTTCATTGACCGCTTCCCGACGGACACCGAGCTTTACTGTCTGCTTACGACAAAGCCGGAGGAAGTGAGCAAGCCATGAAAACAGACGTAATCATCAACCGCGACGCCCTCTATGCCCTGCGGGAGCTTCCGAGCGAAAGCGTGAACTGCTGCGTCACAAGCCCGCCTTACTATGGACTAAGGGACTACGGGCTTGACGCGCAGATTGGACGTGAGGACACGCCGGAGCAGTATATCGGGCGGCTTGTGGAAGTGTTCCGGGAGCTGCGCCGGGTACTCAAAGACGACGGGACATTTTGGCTGAATATCGCAGACACATACTGCGGCAGCGGCATGAAAGCGGGCTGCAAGCAAAAGGATTTAATCGGTATTCCGTGGCTTCTTGCCTTTGCCCTGCGCTCTGACGGGTGGTATTTACGCAGCGATATTATCTGGCTGAAAGAAAACCCTATGCCGGAAAGCTGCCGCGACCGACCGAGCCGCTGCTATGAGCATATCTTTTTACTGACGAAATCAAAGAAATATTACTATGACGCTGCCGCCATTGCAGCGCCGATCGCGCCGGGAACGGCTGCGCGCTACAGGCAAGGGCGCAGCGCAGGACACAAATACGCCGAGGAAGTACCAGGACAGGGCAAGGTACAGGGTATCAATCAGCCCCGCAGCGGCAGCTATTATGACGACGCCCTTATGCCGACCACAAGAAACAAGCGGGACGTTTGGCTTATCAATACCGTACCGTACAAGGGCGGGCATTTTGCCGCCTATCCCCCGAAGCTCGCGGAAACGTGCATACTTGCGGGCTGTCCGAAAGGCGGCGTTGTGATAGACCCGTTCTTTGGAAGCGGCACCACCGGGCTTGCAGCGCAAAGCCTTGACCGCCGCTATATCGGCATTGAACTGAACGCCGAGTATTGCGCCCTTGCAGGGGCGCGGATTGGAGGTGGTAACACTTGAAAGACCCATTAAAGCCCCGCGATAAAATCACGCAGAAAATGACCCGCGACGGGGCTATCGCAGAAAATCAGACCACGGGAGACACGGAACGTATCAGCAACCGCATACGGGACGCGGATTTACAAAAGACCCCGGAACAACAGGCGGCACAGGACGCTATGCAGCTTCCCCCGGTATCTGATACAAGCCCGCTTCCCCATGTGCCGGGAGCTGCCCCCAAAGCGGACACAGGCAAAACGGAGCGCGTCATGAAGCATATCGACGCCGCCCATACACGAAAAGCCAGTAAAAAGGCAGTACGAAAAGCACAGGCAGAAGCTACCGCCGGGACGAAATCTTCCCGGCTGCAATTTACCGACGAGGAACGCGCTGCCCCGGAGCTTGAAAAGTATATCAAGAAATCCGATAAAGCCGCCGACCGCTTGGATAAGGCAAAGGCAGCTATCCCCAAAGAAAAGAAACTGGTAAAAGAGCGCACCTTTGACGAAACCACCGGGAAAGGCAAGACCCGCCTGCACTTTGAGGAAAAGGACAAGCCGCCCGGATTTAAGGAGAAGCACAACCCGCTATCCCGCCCCACACAGGAAGCCGGGATTTTGGTACATAACAAAATCCATTCTGTCGAAAAGGATAATTCCGGCGTGGAGGGCGCACACAAGAGCGAGGAAGCCGCAGAACGGGGATTGAAGTACGGGGCGCGGAAAATCAAGCAGGGCTACCGCAACCATAAGCTGAAACCCTACCGGGAAGCGGCAAAGGCAGAAAAAGCGGCTTTTCGGGCAAATATGGACTTTCAGTATCACAAGACCCTGCATGAGAACCCGCAGCTAACCAGTAACCCCATTTCCCGGTTTTGGCAGAAGCAGAAAATCAAGCGGCAGTATGCAAAGAAAGCCCGCAATACCGCAAAGGGTATCAAGGGCGCGGCAGAACGCACCCGCAAGGCGGCAGCCAAAGCCGCCGAGAAAACGAAGCAGACCGCAGCATTTGTGGCAAGGCACCCGGCGGGTGTGGCAATCGCTGTCGGGGTGCTACTGCTCTTTATCATGGTTATGTCCGGGCTGTCCTCTTGTGGGGCAATGTTTTCCGGCACGTTAAACGGCGTGCTTGGAACGTCCTATACGTCCGAGGACAGCGACCTTGTGGAAGTGGAAAACAGCTACGCAGGATTGGAAAACGAGCTGCAAAGCAGGATTGACAATATCGAGCGCGACAATCCGGGCTATGACGAGTACCGCTATGACCTTGCAAATATCGGACACAATCCCCATGAATTAGCGTCTTATCTGACCGCAAAATACCAAAGCTACACCTGCGCCGAGGTACAGAGCGAATTACAGCGGATTTTCAATCAACAATACAAGCTGACGCTGACCGAGGAAGTGGAAATACGCTACCGGGAGGAAGAACGCACCGACACATGGACAGATGAGGACGGCAACGAGCATACGGACACCTACACGGTACAAGTGCCTTATGAGTATTACATCTTGAACGTCAAGCTGACGAATACCCCACTATCCACCATTGCGGAAAACAATCTGACCCCGGAACAACTGGAAATGTACCGGGTGTACTTACAGACAAGCGGGAACAAGCCCCTTATCTTTGGCGGCGGCTCTCCCGACACTTCCGCGTCGGAAGATTTAAGCGGCGTGGACTTTGTAAACGGAACGCGCCCCGGCAATACCGCTATCGTTGACCTTGCAAAACGGCAAGTCGGAAATGTGGGCGGCTATCCGTATTGGAGCTGGTACGGCTTTAATTCCCGCGTGGAATGGTGCGCCTGTTTCGTGTCCTGGTGCTACGGGCAAATGGGACTTTCCGAGCCGCGCTTTGCCGCCTGCCAGTCGCAGGGTATTCCGTGGTTTACTTCTCACGGACAATGGGGAGCGCGGGGCTATGAAAACATTGCCCCCGGCGACGCTATCTTTTTTGACTGGGATTTAGACGGCAGCGCAGACCATGTAGGACTTGTTATCGGCAGGGACGAAAGCCGCGTCTATACCGTGGAGGGCAATTCCGGCGACGCCTGCAAGATTAAGAGCTATCCCCTTGACTATGCCTGTATCAAAGGGTACGGGCTGATGAACTGGAACTGACACATTTTTTGAAAATCGAAAGGAGAAAAATTTTATGGCAATGAGTAAAATCGAAAGAATTGACAAGGAAATCCAAAAGACCCGTGAGAAAATCACGGAGTATCAGAACAGGCTGCGCGGACTGGAAGCACAGAAAACCGAAGCGGAAAATCTGCAAATCGTTCAGCTTGTGCGCTCTATGCGCCTTACCCCGCAGGAGCTTACCGCTATGCTTGCGGGCGGAGGTATTCCGGGCATTGCCCCTATGCCCGCAGACTATGAGGAACAGGAGGACAATGCAGATGAAGAATAAAATCCTTGCAAGCCTTACCGTACTTTGCGCCGCCCTTGTCCTTGTGGGCGGCTTTTCCGTTACCGCCTATGCACAGACCCCGACGGAAGAAACCGACGACAGCGGCGTAATCGTGGAAACCGAGCCGCAGCCCTTGACCCCGGAGGGCAACATGACCCTTGTGGACGACATTGACGGGGACGCTGCCGAGGATAAGCAGTTTATCGTCGTGAAAAGCAAAGGTGGCAACTATTTTTACATTATCGTTGACCGGGCAGCCGAGGGGGAAAATTCCGTCCACTTCCTAAATCAAGTAGACGAAAGCGACCTTATGGCGATTATCGGGGAGGAACAGACCGAACAACCCCCGGCTGTCTGCAACTGTACCGAGAAATGCAAGGCGGGCGAAGTAAACACCGCCTGCCCCGCCTGCTCTGTCAACATGGATAGCTGCACAGGCAAGGAAGCCACGCCGGAGGAACCCGCCGAGCAGGAGCAGCCCCAGAACGGCATGGGCGGGCTTTTGATTTTCCTTGTCGTGGGCTTGCTTGGCGGCGGCGCAGCCCTCTACTACGTTAAGTTTATGAAACCGAAACAGAACGTGAAAGGCAGCACCGACCTTGACGAGTTCGATTTTGACGAATACGACGAGGACGAGCCGGAAGAAGCTGACAGCGCAGACACCGAACAGGAGGACGAGGAAGAATGAAACTTGTGATTTGTGAGAAACCCAGCGTCGGGGCGGCGGTTGCCGCCGCCCTTGGCGTAAGGGAGAAGAAAGACGGATATATCGAGGGGAACGGTTATGTTATCTCTTGGTGTATCGGGCATTTGGTAGGACTTGCGGAAGCTGCCGCCTATGGGGAACAGTACAGGAAATGGAGCTATGACAGCTTACCCATTCTGCCGCAGGAATGGCAGTACACCGTAGCTGCCGACAAGGGAAAGCAATTCAAAATCTTAAAAGACCTCATGCAGCGCAGCGACGTTTCGGAAGTCGTGAACGCCTGCGACGCAGGACGCGAGGGAGAATTGATTTTCCGCTTTGTCTATCATCAAGCGGGCTGCAAGAAGCCCTTTACCCGTCTTTGGATTTCCTCTATGGAAACGGACGCCATCAAAAGCGGCTTTGACAATCTGAAGGACGGGCGCAGGTATGACGCCCTCTATCATTCCGCACTATGCAGGGCAAAGGCTGACTGGCTTATCGGCATTAACGCGACCCGCCTTTTCTCCTGCCTGTATGGAAAAACCTTGAACGTGGGGCGCGTTCAGACCCCAACCCTAAAAATGCTTGTAGACCGGGACGCTGCCATTATGAACTTCAAGAAAGAAAAATATTACCATGTGCGCCTTATGCTCCCCGGCGCAGAAGCGGCAAGCGCGAAGATCTGCGCCGCTGATGAAGCGGGCAAACTGAAAGCGGCCTGCGAAGCGTCGGCGGCTGTCTGCACTTCCTTGACCCGTGAAAATAAAACCGCTATACCGCCGAAGCTCTTTGACCTTACCTCTCTGCAAAGGGAAGCAAACCGTATCTACGGGTACACGGCAAAGCAGACCTTTGACCTTGCACAGACACTTTATGAAAAGAAGCTGCTTACTTATCCGAGAACGGACAGCAACTATCTGACCGACGACATGGGCGACACAGCGGCGAGTATCGTATCGCTGCTTTGCGGCAAGCTGCCCTTTATGGCGAGCGCAGCCTATGAACAGAGTATTTCCCGCGTTCTGAACAGCAAAAAAGTATCAGACCACCACGCCATTATCCCCACTATGGAAATTGCAAAAACTGACCTTACTACGCTGCCGGAAAGTGAAAGAAATATCCTTATCCTTACCGGGGCGCGTCTGCTTATGGCGACCGCAGAGCCGCACGTTTACGAAGCGGTAACGGCGGTTTTCTCCTGCGCCGACCATGAATTTACGGCAAGGGGCAAGACGGTAATCGCTGCCGGGTGGAAAAACATTGAACGGCTTTACCGGGCTACCCTCAAAAAGAAGCCGGACAGCGACGACGAAAACGAACTTGTTTTAGATGTGCCGGACTTTACCGAGGGACAGACCTTTGAAAACCCTGCTGCAAAGGTTACGGAGCATGAAACGACGCCGCCGAAGCCCCACAATGAAGCGTCCTTACTTTCTGCTATGGAACGCGCCGGAAATGAGGACACCGACCCGGACGCAGAACGCCGGGGGCTTGGTACGCCTGCCACCCGCGCCGCTGTCATTGAAAAGTTAGTGAAAGGCGGCTTTGTGGAGCGCAAGGGCAAGCAGCTACTTCCCACCAAAGACGGCACAAGCCTTGTCTGCGTCCTGCCGGACAGCTTAACTTCTCCGCAGCTTACGGCTGCATGGGAAAACAATCTGACGCAGATTGCAAAGGGCAACGCCGACCCTGCCGCTTTCATGCAGGGAATTGAAGCAATGGCACAGGAGCTTGTAAAAACCTATGCTTCCGTGTTAGGCGAGAAACAGGAGCTTTTCAAGACAGAGAAAACAGAGCTTGGAAAATGCCCCCGCTGTAAATCCCCGGTCTATGAGGGGAAGAAAAACTACTACTGTTCCAACAAAGAGTGCAGCTTTACCATGTGGAAAAATGACCGCTTCTTTGAAGAACGAAAAACTGTCTTTACCCCGAAGATTGCCGCTGCACTTCTTAAATCCGGCAAGGCAACAGTTAAAAAACTGTACTCTCCGAAAACGGGCAAAACCTACGACGGAACGGTACTTTTAGCCGACACGGGCGGTAAATATGTGAATTACAAAGTAACCATTTCAAAGAACAAAGAACTTGAATAGCAAGCATAGGAAGCGGGTACCCACTTCCGTAAAATCCCTGCCACTCATGTAGAGCTTGGCGGGGATTTTGCTTGTTGGGAAGTTTCCCAAACCCTCTAAAAATCCTCAAAAATCTTTGGCAGAAATGCGGGCGCACCGTAGTAGGACTATGTAACCACAAACGCAGCGTCCGCGCTGCCATACGCGAAAGGAGGTTTTACACATGGCAAGTTTGCGCGACAGCGTAAAGGACTATCAAGAGGAACTTAGGGACGGTATCGCATGGGTGGCGTTCTGGAAAGAGGGGCGTTCATGGAACGCCGAGCTGTTTCATCTTGAAGTGGACGGTACTTTAGAACCGTTTGACAGGAGCCGGTTAGAGGAAATCAAAGCGGCTGACCCCGCCGCCGTTATTCTAAACGGCTACTACTGCGGGCATTTAGGCGAGGATATGAGCCTTGACGAACTGACCGCCGGAGTGCGCTATCACTATGAAAACAGCATGAATGACCTTGACGGTTTTATCGGGGCGCATGACGACAGGCTTCCCCCGGAGGTTATCGAGGAAGCAAGAGCCGCCGCCCATGCAGCGGGGATTCCCTTTTCCGAAAAGCCCTACCGGGACGGGGAAGATTTTGACCCTTATGTATTTGACGGAAGCATGAGTATTGAGGACTACGAACTTATGCACCGCATGATTGAAAAAGAAAGGAGCAAGCGAATGGACGAATTGAAAACAGGTTATTCTTCATACGACCGCGACAGACTGGACGCCGCCGACAAGATGAAGATTGAGCGCGGTATCTATTTTGACACGAAAGGCGCGGATATTTCCCCGCTGACCGCCTTATCTCTTGCGGAGCTTATGAAGCTGCGGGAAGAAAGCGCGGCTGCGGAACAGACCGTTTTTGAAAATCTGAAAGTACAGGCTGCCGCCTGGGAGGAACAGGCGGGAAAGACCCTGTTATATGACAAGGCGATTGAGTATGCAAGAGTACCCGAAGTGAAGCATACGGCGAACAAGTGGCAGGACGAGGACAACGACCGCCACATTATCAGCAACCGGGTATATAAAATGAGCTATCATGTGTACGAAAATACCCGCTATGACAAGGCAGCACAGAAATCTATTCCATATTCCTATACGTTATCTTGGAACGTCTACACCAACAGCCCCCACGGGTACGGACAGGCGAAAATCGCCGGACAGGACAGAAAGGTATTTGCTGACCGGGCAGCTATGGAAAAATATCTGAATGGGCGTATCAAGGCGTATGAAGAACTTTTTACGGAAATCTCCCCGGCTATCCCGCCGGAATACGCGGAACAGTTTAGGGTAAACGGGCAGCTCTTACCGGGCTACACCGTAGAGGGCGAGGAAATCAAGCAGCCCGCCGCCGACAGTCCCGCCGCTGCACCGAGAACCGAACCGGGACAGGAAACGGAACAGTTTGCAATCCTGATTGACAGCCGCACCCGTTTTGAAACGGGAGAACCGGGTGGCTACTGGCTTTCCATGCCCGCCACCAAAGAGCAGCTTCACGAAGCCATGCAAAGCGTCGGCATTACCGCAGACAACCCGCAGGAATTTTTCATTCACGGCTACTCTGACCGGGAGGACAGACACATTGCCCTGCCGTATGACATGGTATGCGCGGCACAGGTGGACGAGCTGAATTTCCTTGCGGCACGACTGGAAAACCTTGACGCTTCCGGGATTGCCGCGCTGAACGCCGCCACACAGCGAAAGAACGGTTTTGAGAATATCGGGCAGCTCATTGACTTTACCTATAACGAGGACTTTTTCGTGCATATCCCCGAAGTACATAATCCCCGCGAATTGGGCGATTATTACCTTAACAAATCCGGCATGGTGCAAATGCCCGCTGAATGGAAAAACAGCATTGACCTTATCGCCTTTGGACGAAACGCCGCCACGCAAGAAAAAGGCAGCTTTACGGAATACGGCTATCTTGTGGAAAGCGGCGACGCATGGGAGAAACACTTTGAGGGGCGCGATGTGCCGGAGGAATACCGCATTATGAGCTATCCGCAGCCGACCGTCGAACGGGACGCAGCCCCGGCAGTACAGACAGCAGCTATTCCCGAAGCGCAGCCGCAGGAGCCGCGCCCGGTTATCCCTATCGTGCTGACGAGCGAGAAGCCCGCCGAAAAGCTCAAAGAGATTACCGACCGTTTGGAGCAAGGCATTACGGAACTGTTTGACAGCGAGCGTTACAAGGAATATCTGCGCGTCATGTCAAAGTTTCATAATTACAGCTTTAACAATACGCTGCTGATCGCCATGCAAAAGCCCGACGCTTCCCTTATCGCCGGATTTTCCGCATGGAAAAATAACTTTGGACGAAACGTGATGAAAGGACAAAAGGGTATCAAAATCCTTGCCCCGTCGCCGTTCAAGATTAAAAAAGAAATGGAGAAAATCGACCCGCAGACGGGAAAAGCCTTTATCGGCAAGGACGGAAAGCCCGTAACCGAGGAAAAGGAAATCACGATACCCGCCTTTAAGGTGGTATCGGTCTTTGACGTATCGCAGACCGAGGGAAAGGAAATCCCTGACATTGCCGTAAATATGCTGACCGGAGATGTGGAGCATTACAAGGAGGTTTTCGCTGCCCTTGAAAAGACTTCCCCTGTTCCTGTCGGCTTTGAAAAAATCGAGGGCGGCGCACACGGGTATTACCATTTGGAGGACAAGCGTATTGCCCTTGATGAGGGCATGAGCGAGCTGCAAACCTTAAAGACACTTATCCATGAAATCGCCCATGCGAAGCTCCACGACATTGACCTAAACGCCCCTTTAGAGGACTTGGAGAACAGACCCGACCGCCGCACCCGTGAGGTACAGGCTGAAAGTATCGCCTATACCGTGTGCCAGCATTACGGGCTTGATACCTCTGATTATTCCTTTGGGTACGTTGCCGGGTGGAGTGCCGGACGGGAGCTTACCGAACTGAAAAGCTCTCTTGAAACAATCCGCAGCACCGCAGCGGAAATCATCAACAGCATTGATGAACATATCGCAGAACTGCAAAAGGAACAGGTGCAGGACGCGCCGAGGGAGAAAGCCGCCATGCCGGAGTACATTTACAAGATTGAAGCCAACCCCCGCACAACGGGCGACAACGACCGCTTTTTCTTGCAAGCCTATCTCCCGCAGGAAAACGGCAGGGCAAAAATCGGGGACGTGCTGTATATCGGCAGCCTTGCAAAATGCCGGGAACTCATGGGCGGGCTGAACGCCGGAGAGCTGACGCAGGGAGAAGTAAAGGAGCTATATGCAAAGGCGCAGGAAGCCGAAGCCGACAAAGACACCTTTTCCATTTATCAGCTAAAGCAAGGGGACGAAACGCGGGACTTCCGCTTTGAGCCTTACAACCGCCTGCAGGCGGCGGGAAATGTGGTTGATAAGGCGAACTATGAGCTTGTCTATTCCGCAGAGCTTACGCCGGGGACTTCCCTTGAAGATATTTATACCCGTTTCAATATCGACCACCCCAAAGACTTTAAGGGACACAGCCTTTCCGTTTCCGACGTGGTGGTGCTTCATCAGAACGGGCAGGACGCGGCGCATTATGTAGATAGTTTCGGCTACAAGGAAGTGCCGGAGTTTTTGCAGGAGCAGACACAACAGCCGGAAAAGATAAACCCGCTAAAGCACGTCGAGGACACAATCGAGCAGAACGACAACAACTTTGACGGTATCATCAACAACACCCCTACGGTTGACGAACTGGAAGCAAAGGTAAAAGCCGGGGAACAGATTTCCCTTGTTGACCTTGCAGAAGCGATTAAGGCAGACAAAGAACGCGGCAAAGAAAAGCCCTCTATCCGGGCGCAGCTTAAAGCTGACAAAGAACGGACGGGGAAAAAGAAGAACGCAAAGCAGAAGTCGCAGGACTTGGAAAGGAGCTGACACATGAGCAAATTAAATAAATTTGAAGATGTAGACGTGTTCGCTTTCCTCAATGCGATTATGAAGCAGAATACAGGCTTTTACCAAAGCGATTTTGATATTGACAGGGAGATTATCGCAAAAACGGCGGCAAGCGAAAGTAAAGAGGATAAGACCCTCTTATGGTTTTGCCGCCCGTCCGGGACGCATTGCTTCCGGGAGCGTGACGTTTTCCTAAAGGACACCGCGCCCCATAATACCTGGCGTTTTTACATGGAGCAGACAAGCGACCGTATTCTTGCCTATGCAATCGAGCTGACAGGCAAGGAGCATGGAAAAATCAAGGGCAATCTGTATGAGCTTGACTATTCCCGCCATTATGAGCGCGTCAAAGAAAAAGGGCTGCCCGCCGATGCGGTAAAGCTGATTTATGAGCGCGGGGAGCAGATGATACCCGCCGGACAGTATTTCAACGGAAGCCCAGACCCGCAGCTTGGGAAGTTTGAACGCTTTGAAGCCATACCCAACGACCCGGACGCTCTTAAATGGCTCTTACAGGAGGAACACCGCAGCCGGGAGCAACTTCCACCGGGAGATTTTAAGTCACATATCGCCGCATTGCATGACGGACTGATTGAAACGGAAGCGCGGCGCATTGTGCGGGAAATAAAGCGGAATGACACGCCGAACAGCCCGAACAAGACCCATTTCATGGTGGAGCTTTCCCCGGCGTTCATGCAGCTTGCGAACACAAAGGACATTGACCGCCTTTTCTCCATGCTGCCCTACAAGACCCTTTCCTTTTCCAAAATCGAGGGCAGACATGGAACGTATGCACTGATTGACAAGGGAGAGAACCGGGACAAAGAGATTAAAAAGCCCCGCCCCTCTGTTCGGGCGCAGCTAAAAGCAGATAAGACAAAGACAGCCCCTAAAAAGACGACGACAAAAGCAAAAAATCACGATTTGGAGGTATGAGCATGAATAGATTTACTGTTGAGGAAACAAACCTTTTGAGCATTTACCATGAGGGAAGCAAGGCGCAGCTTATTGAGAACATGACCGCTGCGCTGCCTTACATGGACGCGGGATTACGGGAGCTTGCAGAGCGCACCATTTCCAAAGTGAACGCGCTGACCGACGCCGAGTACAAAGAGCTTTCCGTTTATCCTGCTGATGAAGTATGACCGGGATTAAGCGGCTGACGCCGCGACAAAGCCGCAAGGTAAACACCCTTGTGAAAAAGGAGTGCTGCAACTGCGAGAATGGCAACTGTATTTTACTGGACGACGGGGACACTTGCGTATGCCCGCAGCTCATTTCCTATTCCCTGCTCTGTAAGTGGTTTCGGATTGCCGTACTTCCTCTTGATAAGCTGCTCTATGCGGAACTCTATCAGACCGAGGACAGAAAGAAATGTACCGTGTGCGGCGCGTTCTTTGCGTCCACCTCTAACAGCGTCAAATACTGCCCGGACTGTCGGAAGCGGATTACCCGCAGACAGGCAGCCGAGCGCATGAGAAAACGGCGCGCTCTTGTTACGCGGTAAGGGCGAAAAAAGCCTTGTTTTACAGGCTTCTGACAACCGTTTCCTCATAGGGCAAGGGCTTTATACCTTTTCCCTTAAAAACGGCGTTCTACTGCGTAACATTTCAGAACTGCACCCATAAGAAAACCGGGGCGCGGATAGTCTTTACTGACTGTCTGCGTCCCGGTTTTTCTTTTGCTATTTTTCCATGTTGATTTGAGGGGTTGCGCCCTTATCTGTGGTAAGTAAACGGTATATCGTAAGGGGGATATACCATGCAGCCACGACGAGCCGCCATATCAAAATGACCCCACCGATAATGCCGCCCAAAATGAAGTTGAGGGCAATGATACCCACCGTTCCGGCTATGTCATACCCATGCGGTACAAGCCATACGAACATACGGCGAATACCAAAGGGAATACCGCAGCACAGCCACACATAAAAGTAATTGGTCTGCCCGTCCTCTGTAAAGACGTTCTTAAACATGAAGAATAAAAACAATGCGATAACGGCGGGCAAAACGGTTCTCTTAAAAAAGTCTTTCCAAATTTCCCCGCGTGTCATGGTATCACTCCTTTTCTATTGGGAATTGTGGGATAGCTTCTAACAGTTTCAGTATGAGCGTTTGCCGTAAATCGTCGTCGATTTCCTCTTTTACGCTTCCGTCCGGCTGACGCTTTTTTACCATTGCAAGGCGGTTGATTTCGTCACCGTAACAAGCAAGCACTTTTTCCAACGCCCATTTTTCGCCCGCAACGGCAGCGCGTATCGTTTCATAGTCCGGCATTTCCTGTTCCATTCTCTGACACTTCCTTTGCTGAAAATGTATCACTTTGGTATGTAACTACTGTTTTTGATAGGAACTATTATATCATACAAGTATGAACAAAGCTACTCCCCGCGTTCTTTTCCTTTTTCCCGTTCCGGTTCTCTTGGCTGCCGTAAAATGCTGTCTATGTTCTGTTTGATAACGTCGTACTCTTTGACCTGTTTTTTCAGTCTGCCATAGTCGGCGTAAAGGGCTTCTTTCTGTTCCTGGAGCTTTTCATATTCCGATTGCAGCGCGGTGAGGTTCGGGAGCTTGGAAACGCCCGCCGCCTTTAATGCCTTTGCCGCTGCTTCATGCAAGATGATTTCGCGCTCATGGGCTGCCCGGTAACTGTCCTTATTTCTTGCTTTGCGGTATGCGTCATAGGCGGGTTTTGTCTTTTGGAACGTGGAAACATTCTTGATAAGCACCGCCATATCTACAAGCCGTTTTTCCGCGCTCTTTAATGCGTCTGCCGCCTGTTCGCTCTCTGTCTGTATCTCTGCGATTTTTGCGGTCAAGTCGGTGTATTGTTCAATCTTGTGTTCCGTAATAAAATTCATGGTCTTAGCTGCCTGTTTCAGATTGTGGATTTTCGCCCATTGTTCATAACCCCGGCTCTGCGCCGCCTTGATACTGTTTTCAATATCAATGAGCAGGGACACGCCGCGTTCTGTCTTGGGAGCTTTGGCGGTGCGGGTACGCTTGCCCTCTATCCGTTCCCGGATTGCTTCCTCTGTATAATCTGCGCCGAGGGTTTTCAAACGGGTAAACCGTTCCTGTCCCGGAACCAAACAGGACACATATTTTCCCCGTTTGATTGTGAAGCCTTCTGCCTGTAACCGCGCGAGCAATTCTTCAAAGTCGGACACTTGGGGGATAAGGGTATCGACGGCAAGTTTCAATTTTGCTTTGGCGGTTTTCTCTTTCTTATACACCGCATAATTCTTTCCCTTGCCGCCTTTCTCCGGCACAAGGACGGACAAGCCGTTTTCCCGGCACAGCCTGTCGCTGATGTTGCGTATTCCGTAATAGGTGCGCTTGTTGGAAACATACTTGTGGTAGTCTACAAAGTTTACCGCACAAAAAATGATGTGGTTATGGATATGCCCTTTATCTATGTGAGTGGTAAGGACGTATTCATATTGCCCCTTTGTTACCGCGTCGGCAAGCTGTTTTCCGATTTCATGGGCTTTCTCATAATCGACTTCCCCCGGCTCAAAAGATTGTATCAAATGGTGTGCGAGGTTGTTTCCTCTGTCAAGAGCTTGCGACAATGTAAATCCGAACTCAATATCTGCCGTTTCATAGCTGCACCCGAACGAGGACACCAGCATTTTCCCGTCCGTCTTGTCCGGGTTTTGGATATAGTCAAGGGCTTTTTTTAACGTGCTTTTAATAGGCTTAATCTTTGTAACCGCCATATCTCCGCAAGCACCTCCTTGATTTCTTCTATATCCTCTTGGTAGACGCTGCCCGTCGCATTGACGCGCTTTGCAATCTGATTGACATTGACCCCGATTTTCTGTATCTCCGCTGTCATAGCTTTTATGTCGGCATGGTCTATCTGAATGATATACCCGTCGATTGCCATTTTCCGCAAGTAGGCTTCCATGTTCCGGGTAGGGACGAGCTGCATTTTCTGTTCAATGAACGCCCGTTCTTCCTCTGTTACTCTGAATTTAATTTGTACTGTCCGTTTCCTGCCGTTCATCGGCTCACACTCCTTTCCATTCCGAGGGTTTGGGACACTTCCCAACAAGCAATTTTCAACCGACGCGCCGCAGCGCAGGAGGGCGAAAATACGGAAAGGGTACCCCTTTCCTATGCTTGCTACGAAAGTTTTTCCTTACTTCCTACTACGGAGCTACACCCGATTTTGCCAAACTTCCGCAAAAGAAAAACGCTGCAATCTCAAAAAAAGATTACAACGCTTCTTAAATCCTGTTCAGTTTTGCCGGACACATCTTATCTGCCCTCTTTTTCGACTTTAGCTATTTCCTCTGCTGTTGCGGTCACAATCCGTATGCCCGTATCGCTCATATCGTCAAGGAGCGCGTCAAGCTGCCGCCGATTTGTGTCTTTCCCGGCGGGGCTGTCAAAAAGGAACTGGTCTACGGATATATTATAACGCTGTATAAGCTCAAAGAAAATCTGCAAACTTGGGTGTTGCCCGTTGTTCTCAATGTTCGCAAGGTAACGCGGGGAGATATACATTTCGTCGCTTACTTTCTTGCGGCTCTCCTTGCGCCCTTTCCGAGCTTCTTTTATCGCTTCCCCAAAAGCCTTGAAGTCATACTTTTCTACTGGTCTTTTTGCCATATTCATTCACCCGATTACATTTTACTGTTCCCCTTTCCCGTTGGATATGCTTACACAATTCCTACTATGCACCAAAATAATTCATAATCAGACACTTGCTATTATTCGCCTGTCCGAGTATAATTATACTGATACTGTATGCAGAAAGGACGGGAGAATTATGGAATATATGTCTGCGCCACAGGCAGCGGAAAAATGGGGCATTTCGGAACGACGGGTACAGATACTTTGCAGCCAGAACCGCATACCGGGCGTTTCAAAACTTGGGTATATGTGGCTGATACCAAAGGACGCGGAAAAGCCGATTGACGGGAGAACAAAACAGAGAAAGGAGTTACGCCATGAACAAGGTGCTAATTATTGAGGATGATAAAGAAATATGCTTTATGATAAAAGACCATCTGGAAAAATACAATTATCAAGTATTCTTCACATTTACTGGTGCAAATGCGCTTGAACGTGTAAAAGAATTGACCCCAGATTTAATTATTTTAGATTTAATGCTTCCTTTTATCAGTGGAGATGAGTTAATTAGAACTATTAGAAAATTTTCAAATGTACCTGTAATTGTTGTTTCTGCAAAGAGTTTGACATTTAATAAAGTTGAACTCTTTCGCTTGGGTGCTGATGACTATTTAACAAAGCCATTTGATTTGGACGAATTATTAGCACGGATTGAGCGCAACTTATTGAGAAGTCAAAAATGTACGCCTAATCTTTGTTTGAAATTTGGAGAACTTTCCATTGATACAGCATCAAAAATAGTTACTGTTGCAGACGAAATCATTGTGCTTACCGCAAAAGAATATCAACTTTTAGAACTATTGGCGAAATATCCCGATAAGGTTTTTTCAAAGCAAAATCTTTATGAAAGTATTTGGCAAGAACCATTTGCAAGGGATAACGATGTCATTAACACACATATAAGCAACTTACGCAAAAAATTAAGGAGCGAAGGCTGCCGAATTAAAACCGTATGGGGCTTGGGCTACCGCTTTGCAAAATAAACTTTAGCTATTCTTTAGATTTGCCTTAGATTATTCAAGAAATTATCTGCGATACTAAGTAATAAGAAAGGAGCTGTGAAAATATGAACACAACAGTTTTTGAAGCTATCAACATCACGAAAAAGTATCGCAACACACTGGCCCTAAATCAAGTATCTATGTCTGTAATGCAGGGAGACATTTATGGGTTTATCGGAGAAAACGGTGCAGGTAAAACGACCATGATCCGTTTATTAACTGGGTTAGCAGAACCTACAACTGGCAATATTGCTTTGTTCGGTAAGAGTGATAAGAAACTCGCAAAACAGCGTGAGCGCATTGGTTGTATTATTGAGAGTCCTTCTCTTTATCTTGATATGACAGCCCATGAAAATTTGGAGGTACAACGCCTGCAACGTGGTATTCCTGGAAAGGTTTGCATTGATAATGCTCTGGAATTGGTCAATCTGAGAGACGCCGGAAAGAAAAAAGCAAAAGATTTTTCTTTGGGTATGCGGCAGCGATTAGCTCTTGCAATCGCTTTGCTTGGAAATCCTGAATTTCTCGTACTGGATGAACCAATTAACGGATTAGACCCTACTGGAATTATTGAATTAAGAAACTTACTAAAAAGGTTAAATGAAGAACGTGGAATTACTATTTTAATTTCAAGTCACATTCTCTCGGAGCTTCATCAATTAGCCAATAGATACGGTATCTTACATGAGGGGAAACTTTTGCAGGAAATTACTGCGGCAGAGTTAGAGCAACGCTGCAAAAAGCATTTATTATTACAGGTTAATGATGTAGCTACTACCAGTGCTTTGTTGGAAAGCGAACTGAATACTTCAAATTTTTCTGTTATGCCAGATAAAAGTATTCATCTATATGATTATGTTGAAAATGCCGGAAAAGTATCAGCGTTGCTAAGTGCGAATAATATTATAATTTATCAGTTGGCACAATCCGGAGACAGCCTTGAAACTTATTATACTAATTTGATTGGAGGGTGCAAAAATGATTAACCATTTTAAAGCTGAATTTTATAAATTGTTTCGCTCAAAAATAATGATAGCTATATTAGGCGTATGTGTGGCACTTGTAATGGTCTCCTTTGCACTTGGCGATATGACTTTTTTCGGAGCAGGAGACGGAACAGAAAGTGTAATCGGCTTTCAAGCTAAATGTTACTTATCCAGTGAAATGCCAACTTTTCAAACTGTTGCCCGCTCATCCCTTGCATACACAGCCTTTTTCTGGATTGTTTGCCTTGTATTTGCGACCATATTTTTTACAAAAGAATATAACACGGGCACAATCAAGTTGTCTGTTGCATACGGTACTAAACGGACTATTCTCTATTACACCAAGGCAATTACAATATTGGCAGTGTCCCTGATAACATATCTGATTTTTGTCGCTGCATTTTTCGTTATCGAAATCATACAATCCGGTTATATTCCGTCTGCGAGTGAAGCACTAACCCTGTTTGGATGGGCACTGGCTTGTGGAATCGTTTTGTTAGCATTTGAAAGCATTTCTATTTTCCTGTGTGTTATCATTCAAAATATAGGGGTTGTAACTGGAATTTGCTGCTTATATGTATTCAGCGGAGCGTCTGTTTATTTAATGCTATGGAGTAATATGGACGCGGCTTCAATACCTTTGAAAATTTTTGTGTATGGAAATCCTATGTACTATTGGATGAATTTTTGTTCTTGCCGCACAATGGGGATTATCGAACATTTACCATTTTATTTCATGGGGGGCATTTTGCTTTTGATTGTCGGCGGCATTGCTATGAGTAAGAAAGAAATCAAGTAAAAACAAGGAGGTAGAATATGGGTTGGGCGATTCTGTTTCTTGTTCTAGTAGTATTGGTCATTATCCTTTCAATTTCTTTAATTAACTGGAAAATGCAGATACACAAAGTGAACGTCCAACTAAATGCTATTCTGAATGGAGAAACGAAAAAGTTAGTTACAATATCTTTAACTGATAGGCGGTTGGAGCATTTAGTGGAAATCATAAATCAAATCGTATCAAAAGATAACATTTATCTGGGAGAAATCCGAAAAAAGGAGGATGAACTTAAAGAGAATATTTCTTGCCTTTCTCACGATTTACGGACACCACTAACTTCTATTCGCGGATATTTGCAGCTTTTATCAAGTGCGCCGGACGAAAAAAGACAAGAATATATTTCAGCATTATCAGGAAAAGCCTTGAGATTAGAACGTCTCATAGACGACTTTTATCAAATCTCTCTTTTGGAAGCAGGACAATATCCATTTTATTATGGAAAAGTTGAATTATGCTCATTGCTTACCGAAATCCTGTTGGACAACTATTCGACTTTCAGTGTTAATGGAATTGAACCGCAAATAGAAATACCTGATGTGAATATTTATCTTAATGCTGATAGAAAAGCGTGTATTCGCATTATACAGAATCTTATATTCAATGCGATAACTTCCACTACAAGTAATGTTGTAGTTCAGCTAATTTATAATACAGATTCTGTTCAACTGTGTATCAAAAATCCTATTGCAACTATTCCTACAGAAGAATATTCAAAATTGTTGGAGCGCTTTTATGTGGCAGATATTTCAAGGAGTAACGGTACATCTGGACAGGGACTTTATATTGTAAAAAAGCTGTTGCTGTTGATGAATTGCAAAAATCCAATAATTGAGATACAAGACCATATTTTTAAGATTACGATTGATTTTTCTCCCTTACTCATAAAAAAATAATCTGCCGGACGACGGCAAAAGAAAAAAAGCCGTCGCAGAGCAGAAGCATTTTCACGCGCCTACTATTTTTCGGCGGCTTTGATTTTCAGAGCCGCCGTTTCTTTTTGCCTATCAGAAACCTACGACGACCCTAAACCATGTAAAAGACATGGCGGCTTTAGGAGGGAACCGCCATGAGCTATAAACTGTATCGACAAATTCTTACATTCTTTGACTTATCAAAAAAAGCCCGACCACCGCCGGGGACATTTCTACCCTTGAATATGAACTGTCAAATCATCTGAATACTTTTTACTATACTTATGCGCCTGTCCGGGCTTTTCGGACAGGCGCATTTTGCTTTTTCAAAAATTTTTTGAAAAAGTTTGCTCCCCAGTTGGCAAAATCTTTCGCGCGTCCGTCGAGGGTTTGCGAAAGGGGAGAAATAAACCTGCCCCCACCGGGTACGAAAGGGGGTGAGAATATGGAACCTAATCGCATTGAATGGCAGAAACGCTGCACATTCAACGGCTTTTGCAAAGCGGTATTGAGGAATGAAGCTATCGACGCTATCCGAGAAAGAAAGTATCGGAAAAAGCATGAAGTCACTTTTTCAGACCTGTCGCCACAGGAAGAAAATCAGCTTTACACTTGCGACAAGTATTTTGTAAATGATGAAGCTGAAAAATCTTTCTTTGTCGCTGGGAAAGAAATTACGGCGAAACAGCTTGCCGACGCGCTTCACTCTTTGCCGGAAGAAAAGCGTCAAGCTGTACTGTTGTATTACTTCTTTGATATGAAAGACGCAGAAATCGCGGAGCTGATGAAGATACCGCGCAGCACAGTACAATTTCGACGGACAAGCTCTTTTGAGCTGTTAAAAAGATTTTTGGAGGAAAGCCGATGAATGAACCGATTAGCAACAATCCCGACGAACGCGGCTTATTGCCTTACCCGGTTATTTTAGCCGCAACAAAGGGCGACCCCGAAGCAATGAAAATCGTTGTGCAGCACTACGCAAGCTACATAGCCTACCTGTCTACCCGTAAAGTGCGTGATGAATACGGCAATGTTTATTACGGCATAGACGAGGATATGCGCGACCGGCTGCAAGCGAAGCTCATGCGGGCTGTTCTGGACTATAAGATAGACTGACATAGTATGTGGACGTTCCCCTTTCCGTTCCACATATTCAGACTATCGCAGCACCTTGACAAAGAAAGCGGCGCAAGATAACGGCGACGCAGCATAGGGCAAATCAGATACATTCGATATATGGGGAGCCGTTGGGCTGATACGCGATGACCGAAAGGCGGGAGAAACACCGAGCGAGAACTATCAGCGTTCCATAGCAGACCTTGGCACGTCTGCCGCCACAATCCATATATCGGTATAATGATACTCCCCTACCGCCATAATCCGAGCGTTAGAAGCGTCGCAGGTAATGGGTAGGGCTGCATGAGAACCATGCAGGGGTGCAATTCCCGTGGAGCTTGCCGAAGCCGTCTGATTAAAGCCCACTTTTTGTAAATCTGACTTTTTAGCCATTTATGAAAGGGGGTATTTTCCTATGGCAAAAAAGGAAACTGCAAGCCCCGCTATCCCTGTATTCCCTATGTTAAAGACCGTTGAGCAAATGAGCAAAGTTAGCGGTATCGGGGAAAATAAACTGCGCGAGCTTATGGATAGCGGCGAGCTTGAATATATACAGAATGGAAACCGCCGATTGATAGCTGACGCTGCTATCTGGGACTGGTATCACAGAGCAAAGAAAACAGCGAAGCCCCCGGCACGACAGGGAGGTTAAGCTATGGCGGTATCATCAAGACAAGTTAAGAACAAACGCGACAGTAACGGCGTACTGACCGGGCGACCGGGTACAGTCTACGACGTGAATATAAAATACACCGCCCCGGACGGGAAAAAGAAGTCCTATGCGAAAAAGGGCTTTGCCACCAAAAAGGAAGCGACGCAGCACGAAGCGGAAATGAAAACGAAGCTCCAAAATCCGGGGCAAATTGCGTCAATCACTTCACAGCGGAAACAGACCGTCGCAAGCTACCTTAACGATTGGGTGGAAAGCTACGCAAGAGTGAACTTGCGCCCCTCTACCTATGACGGGTACAAAAAGACGATTGCAAACTATATCAATCCCTATATCGGCGGCGTTGCTCTCAATCAGCTTACCCCCGCTATGGTAGACAAGATGTTTCAGCAGATTATCGACAAAGGATTGAAACCGTCCACCGCTGCCGGGGCAAAACGTGTTTTAAGCGTGGCGTTGAGCCATGCCCGCAAATACCGCTATATCGAAACCAACGCGGCAAAGGACACGCTGACGAAGTTTGGAAAGAGCGACAAGACCCCCGACCCTTACACGCCGGAACAGGTAAAAGCCCTTATGCAGCGCGTCGAGGGTACAGTGTGGGAAATGCCCGTCATTTTAGGCGGGCTTTATGGTATGCGGCGTTCTGAAATCTTGGGCTTGCGTTGGCGCAATGTTGACTTGGAAAACAACACTTTTGATGTTTCCGAGCAGCTTCCCTTTAAGGTGCCGCCAAAAACAAAGGTTATCGAGGAAATGGCACCGCCGAAGTCCAACGGGCGCACGCTGCCGATTACAGAGCTTGCCCGCCCGTTCTTCCTAAAACAGTTTGCCATGCAGGAAGCACAGCGCGAACAGGCAGAAAAAGACGGGAAACCTTATTATGACAATGACCTTGTTGTAGCAAAGCCGGACGGTTCCCCTATCTCCGCGTCGTGGGTATCTTCACAGTTTGGAAAACTGCTTGAAGATTTGGATATGCCGCATATTCGCTTTCACGATTTACGCCATACGGCGGCTACGAATATGCACCAACTGACGGGCGACTTCTACACCGTAGGCGAAGTGTTAGGACATACGCTTGCGGGTATCGGCGTATCGCTTGGATTGTCTATGAACTTTGAAGCCGTTACTGCCCGCTATGTTGACGTGCGGCTTGAACGGAAAAAAGAAGTCCTGGACGCTTATCATGGGGCTGTCAAACAGGCAGACCCGGCAAAGGCAAAGGAAGCCGAGCCGAAGAAAGCAAAGAGTGCGGCGAAGAAAAAGAGCAGCGAAATTGAGCTTTAACCGCCTTATCTTTTTACTGCTTCTTATAGCCTTTTATAGCCCCGCGTGGGATTTGGGCACCATTTGGGCACCATTAGCCGAAAACGCACCACCAAAACAGGCGATAAAAGAAACGCCGAGAACACGCAAAAACATAGTGTTTATGCGGGTTTCCGGCGTTTTCTAATCCCTCAACCGACTTAAATCTATCTTGTGCGAGAGAAAAAAATTCTACTATTTTTTATCCTTAAATACCACAGCCGTATGGTCAGGAATGGTCTGTACCAGCTCCTCAAACATATCAGCGATGGTCTTACTTCTGTCATATTCGCAGGCAGTATTATTAAATTCCGCAATTGTGTCCGCTCCATTTTGGGAAAGAACAGAAACTTCCGAAATATATTTTGCTTTCAGCAGGGAATCCATAGCTGCCTCATAGGATTCCAGCATTCCACGTACAAAGGCTTCACTGTACATGTCACTGCGGTATTCTGCAGTAAGCACATATTTATGATCGTATTCTCTTACCTGGATCAACAGAGGCATCTTTGACATATCCGGAGAAAGGTCATGGCCCCTGGCAACGGTATCACCGATCGGAAAATCATCCCCAAGCTCTGCCTGATATGCAAATACCAGATCAGAATTAATCCCGTACTTTGCACAGATATCAGAGAACGGAAAAATATCATTTGCCATGGAAGACAGAATCTGCTCAGAGAGCTCTGTCATATAGGCCTGTATGGTAACTTTCGGATCACAGGAACAGTAAACCGGCAGAGTCTTTACAAGCATGCAGACTGTATTCTCCAGTCTGGAATCATTTCTTCCATTATAAATAGTTGCAAAAAGACTCTCCTCGGAATTGGAATATCTGCTCATGAGAATGCCGAATACACCTGTAAACAGAATGTTTGGAGTAACCCCCAGCTTCTCGCAGGCAGAAAGTACCAGAGACTCTCCGGTGTCCACAGGCATCGACAGATATCCTCTCTCAGGAGTCTTTCCTGAGCAGTCAGGAAGAGGCAGGGATTCTGTCTCAATTCCCTCGAAAATACTGTCATAATATTTCTCGGCCTTCTTATATTTTCCCTCTTTCATCTGCTGTTCTTCATCAAGGGCAGCATCAAAGCCTGTGTAGGATTCTTTCTCCAATTTCTCACCCAGATAGGCTCGATCGATATCCTCAAAAATAATATCATAGGAATTACCATCTGCCAGAATATGGTGGAAATCTGTAAAAAGATATTTCCTGTCTTCTGTCACATAAATCCCCGCCCGGAACAGCCGTCCCTTTTCCAGCTTAAAGGGACGCACCAGCTCATCTTTTATCTTTTCAAACTGCTCATTTGTGATCTGGACCACCTCTGGTACAAAGGCTTCCTCACAAGGCTTCTGCACCATCTCTCCGCTGTCACTTAAATAAACCTTTGTCAGCAGATACGGATGTGCAGCGATCATCTGAGAAATGGCATCTGACAGCTTCTGAACGTCAACAGAGCTTTCCAGTTCAAACAGGAACGGAATATTGTATACCGTACTCTCAGGATTCTTCATGCACTCTGCAAAAATACCCTTCTGGGAGCCGGTAAGAGGGTAAACTTCTCTCTTTTCATAGGTTCTGATCTTCGGTGCAAGCATCACATATTTTTCCAGTTTCTCCACCGTATTGTTTTCGTGGATATCACTAGTTTTCACAGTCACTCCGAATTCCTCTGAGATCAGAATACAAAGCTTCATGGCACTGATAGAAGACAGCCCCGCCCTGTAAAAACTTGTGTCAGTTCCAAAAAAATCATTCTCCACAACGTCTGCAACGATTTCAAAAATCTTCTTCTGCATAGGAGTCTGGGGTTCTTTCAGATTCTTTGGCTGTGCAACCGGCTTTGGCAGTGCTTTCTTATCAATTTTGCCATTCTGTGTCACAGGCATCTTTTCCAGTTGGACAAAAACCTCAGGAACCATATAATGAGCCAGGGACTCTGATGCATAGGCAGAAAGCTCCTCTGTATTGATCTGGCGGTCAGCCATAAAATAGCAGCAGAGGAATTTGTTATCTACAGGCAGAGTAATGCTGGTAATGATTCCCTCATAGGAATTGATCACTTCCTCGATCTCACCAAGCTCAATCCTCAGACCGCGAAGCTTGATCTGATTGTCTATTCTTCCGAAAAATTCAATCTCACCCTCAGGGCTGATCCTTGCAAGGTCACCGGTCTTATAAGCTCTCTCTCCGTTAAGATCAATGAATACAGCCTCTGTTTTATCCGGCAGATTCATATAACCTCTGCCAACACCCAGTCCTGCGATCACAAGCTCTCCGGTCTCTCCGTCCGGAAGGATCTTATTCTCTTTATCTACAATATATACCTTCACATTACCGTTAGGCGTACCAATGGTAATGTTTCTGCTGTCCGTAATTACCTTCATGGTACAGCTGATGGTAGTTTCCGTAGGTCCATAACCATTCATAATATAAGCATCCGGGTTTACTCTGCGAATCTTGTCATACAGAGCCGGAGGAAAAGCCTCTGCACCTACATCAAACACCTTAATCTGAGAAACTGCTTTTTCAAGCTGGGGCAGATCGATCATATTGGACAGGTAAGTAGGAGTTGTGGTCATAATATCCACTTTATTTCTGACAATCAGCTCACCCAGCATAAGAGGATTCAGAATCTCCTCATCAGAGGCGATCACCGCAGTCATCCCGTTGGTAAGTGGCAGAAATTCCTCCAGAACAGACACATCAAAGGTCATGGCTGCCATGGAAAGAGATACACTTCCTCTGCTTACATAACCATAAGTTTCCGCATTTTTCGGATCCGGATTTACAAAATTAGCAAGGTTGATATGTTCGATCAGCACACCTTTGGGCTTGCCTGTGGAACCGGAAGTATAGATACAATAACAAAGATCATGCTCCCCGATCTTTACCTGAGGATTCTCTGTATTCTCATTCTCCAGAAGTTCCTCGATCAGAAGTACTGTGCAGGGAAGCTTCGCAAACAGCTCTCTGCGCTCCTCTGCGATTTCCTTTGTTGTGATAATAAAGGGAGCTCCTGAGTCCTCAAAAATATATCGGATCCTGTCATCAGGATAATCCGGTGTGGCAACTGCAAATGCGCCTCCTGCCTTCAGGATACCCTGCCGCACTGCATAGAAATCACAGCATCTCTCAAGAACCACACCTACGATGGTCTCCCGTCTGACATCTTTTTCCACAAGTGCATTGGCAATCCTGTTGGCCCGTTCGTTGAGCTGTGCATAGGTGAAGCTCTCTTTGCCGGAGACAACTGCACATTTCTCTGGATGAAGCTTCACCTGTTCCTCGAACAATTCTGTTACCGGCCGAAACTCAAAAACAAAATTGTTCCTTTCATTAATATTTTTCATTTTCATGTACCTCCTAAAAAGATATTATGGTATTATTCATATCAATCGCACGAATATAATCCATGGATTTTGATACCTTCTTGACAAGTTCAATCCCATGTATATCAAAGTCTTCACTGTCATACTGATATTCCAGAGGGTTGAAATTTACACCGTTATCTCTGATCCTCAGTCTGCAGAGATCATCCTCCAGACAGAGGTTAATGTCGATCCAGTTGGAGGTTTTTCCCCCGAATCGTATAATATTTACAGTCATTTCCTCCGCACACACTGCGGCAAGATTTGCCTTGCTTTTAGAAGCTCCCTGTTCCTGGCAGAACTCTATGATCCTCTTATGAACCGTTTGTGCTTCCTCCATGGTACTCTTAATGGAAAAATCCAGATTAATCCCCGGATTTTTGTCAGGAACAATATAAAAGCTTGTATTCTTATGCCTGATTTTTCTGAAAATACAGGCTGCAACTGCAGTTATGATCTCAGTGGCAACAAATCCTGCTGCAATTCCGTCGATACCGATCCCGTCAATCTGTTTCCATACAAGGATTCCCACCAGGGTTGCAGGCAGAACTACCACCGCATTCTCCAGAAATGTGGCAAAACTTGCAATGGCTGTCTCCTCAATGGACTCGTAATAGCTGATAATAAACTTATTCCACAGATAAGGTGCCACACACAAAGCAAAGATGCGCAGCGCCTGGACCATATGACTGCCCAGCTCGCCACCGCCGCTTCCGAACATGACAGTGATTTCCTCGGTAAACAGCATAATAAAGACAAAGATCACAGCCAGCAGGATGTAACTGTATTTCAGCATCTTTTTACAGAGAACCCGGATTCCCACGTAGTCCTTCTCTCCAAAAAGGATTCCTGCCACATTGGGGATCACACCGATGATTCCGCCTGTAAGCATCTCGACGATCAGCAGCACATTGTCACAGACAGTAAATACTGCCATACCTTCCTCGCCCAGCTGGTTCATGATAATGGTATTCAGTCCAAGCGCCTTTACAAAATTAGCTGCCATAAAGATCAGCATTGGCACGCCTGTGATGATTGCTTCCTTTGTGATTCCAAGTTCGCCCGGCTTTAGCAGGATCAGGTGGAGGTTTCGCTTATCAGAGCGGATATAAAGCACAAAAATTCCCATTGCAAACAGGAAACCAAGAACAGTTGATAAGGATGCACCTGTAATTCCCAGCGGAGTATATCTGAGGAATATATAGTCCAGCACAAGATTGATCACATTGGCTGCGATAAGGTAGGCTGACGCCAGCTCCGGATGATTCTCCACACCAAGGTAATTGACCATCATCAGTCCAATTCCGATCACCGGTGCCCCCAGCATACTTACACGTATGTAATCTCTGGTATAACCGGTCAGGACACCGTCACCTGATACCAGAAGTCTGGCAACAGGTTCTGCTGCAGGAAGGGCGCAGATTGAAAAAATGATTCCCACCACAAGTGTTACTATAAATGTGGCAGAAAACAATTTCGATGCCCCTTCTTTGTCTCGTTTGCCAAGCATGTTTCCCACTGCTATGGAACCGCCGATACCAAGGCAGTATCCTGTCAGCTGAACGATTGTCTCCACAGGCAGGCTCAGGGTAACTGCAGACATTGCCTCCACCCCGATCAGATTACTTACAAATATCGTATCTACGATATTTCCCAGCTGAAGCGCCAGAGACATCATAATCCCCGGAACAATATACTTGTTCAGCTTCGCATTCAGCAGTCTGTTATTTCTCTCTTCCATCGCTTCCTCTCCTCTGTTTTCAGTTTTTTCAAAATATTGTGTCGTAAAACTGTAAGATATTTAAATTTTACCATTTAGTGCGATAAATAGCAAGTTAATAAAGAATGGGAGAAAGCAAATAAATATTGCTATTTACTGCAGTCTGATTCCCCATATTTTACAGTCCCTGGTGCCTACAACCGCATAGTTATCGTAGACAGCCGGGGAAGCCTCTATCACGCCCTCGCTGACAGATAATACATCTTCCTGTTTACCTGTTTTACCATCAAGAAGGCGGATATCACCTGTACTGTTGCAATAAAGAACCTTTCCTGATCCGTCTTTGTTATAAACGCACACCGGAGAAGACCAAGCATATGAGGAAGAATCCTCCCATGCTTTAGATCCGTCAGATTTTCTCAGACAGGCAAGAACTCCGGATGCATTGTCAGAGGTCTTTGCCACTGTCACATATATATAATCGGCAAGACTGTTCTTTCCACAGGCAATCGTAGACTGAACTCCACCGGAAACACCGTCATCAGTAGTACATTCATAATCTGTATGCCACACGATCTCACCGGTTTCTGCATCAATCTTCCAGACAGGGACAGTGGCTGTGTCATAACTTCTCCATCCAAGGCGGAAGGAAGTACTTACATACAGATACAGATGTCCTTTTTCGATTTCCAGAACAGGCGTTGAATTAGAATCATCCAATGTATCCTGAACCCATACCAGCTGAAGAGTGTTCAGATCCAGACACATAAGATTTCCCCCATTATCGGTCATAAATATATAGCCTTTATAGATTGCCGCACTGTCTTCCATTCCAAGCCAGAAAGACTCTGTACTGCTTCTTGTTCCATAGTAGCGCCATTTTACAGTTCTGCCCGGATCAATGGATAAAGTCCCACTGTTCAGATCATATTTTGTATTCAGCCTGATCAGATACAGAATTCCGTTCTCTCCCGGATAGATCAGGGTATCTGTCTCTGCATCCACAAGTGCTGATCCGTCAAAAAAGCTTAGACTTCCTCTGAGTGAAAACTCATCATTGTCTCCAAAAGTATACATAACACTACAATCCAGCAAGTTTACTACAAATACCTTTGCAGTTCCTTCGTTACTGTTATATCCGGCGCCAACATACATAATCGGATATCCTCTCGGATCAAGGGCACCCGCACCCTTAAAAGTATATCCCAGATATAATGGGTCACGCGTCTTTTCTCCCGTTCTCAAATCCAGAAAATACACATAACCATCCATACAGGCATAAATCACCTCAACCAGTTCATCATCTGCCTTTGCTTTCTCTGTCATATTCATATGTGCTTTAACTTCTTTGGGCCATTTCATCATAAGCGGCTGTCCTGTCCAGCCACTTCCTGTCCAGACTGCGCTGCCCGAAGAAAGAGAACCTGTATCTGCAGACCACAGTTTGTCCAGCCTGAAATCAGTCATATCTGCATAACCATGGGAAGGAGCATCGCGAAAACTGTTTCCGCGGAATGTGACGATCCCATCCACCTCAATATTAGTATAGCTGATCAGATTTTCCGGTTTTGTAGAATCCACACAATGAGGCTGAAAATTAATCTCTTTAGTCTCTTTCCTCCTAAAAAATATATCCTGTGAACTTCATCTTCTGCCTGGCTGTATCCGGCACATCGATCAGCCCAAAGCGGTAGAACATTCCATAGATATAACTCACTCCGCGGATGTCGCCCAGAGCTTTGGGTCTGTCAACCACAGTTCCCACCTTCTTTATGTTTCTCAATGCCAGCAGCACTGAACTTAACGCCAGACTCTTACTGTTCTCCCTACGGTCGATCCACAACTCCCTTGTGTAGTCTCCATTCCGACCCTTTCTTACTTCATAAGTGAACGGAAGCCCTGTATAGGTTTTGAAACTCTCACCTGCATAGAGTAAAATAACCTCCCACAGATACTTCTCGTCCAGTGTTTCTCTCAGCTTCTCTACTGCCTGATATCCTTGTCTTTGCTGCATCTCTGATCTTTCCTGCATTCCTTCCTTTTGATCTCACTCCTACTCTTTCGATTTGCACTTACAACTTGTCAGCACGCCCCAATTTATCTTCCTGATTCGGACAGATATATTTATACTCATTTCTGTTTATACTCATTTCTGAACAACGCAATTTCATGAGTCCATCCCTCATCATCATTTGGTGTCTCCAGAATAAACGGAATTCCCTCTGTAGCAGGATGATTGATCACGCGGACAAGTGCCTCCAGTCCTATTTCACCTTCTCCGATTCTGGCATGGCGGTCCTTATGGCTGCCAAGGGGATTCATGCTGTCATTTAAATGGATGGCTTTTAGTCTGTCCAGACCTATTATTCGGTCAAATTCTTCAAATACGCTGTCAAGATCGTTTACAATATCATATCCACCATCCCAGACATGACAGGTATCCAGACAAACACCTAATTTATCTTTTAACTCCACCCTGTCAATGATCTGACGAAGTTCTTCGAAATTTCTTCCTACTTCTGTGCCCTTTCCTGACATAGTTTCCAGAAGTACAATCGTACTCTGATCTTTTGTCAGCACTTCATTGAGAATTTCTGCAATTTTACTGATTCCTACTTCTGCACCCTGTCCTACGTGACTGCCCGGATGAAAATTGTAATAATTTCCCGGTGTCATTTCCAGACGTCTCAGATCATCTGCCATGATTTCTCTGGCAAAATCCCTGAGGTTTTCTTTGGCAGCGCAGCAGTTCATAGTGTAAGGCGCATGAGCCACCAGCTTTCCAAAATGATTCTCCTCTGCCAGCTGCCCAAATGCCTGCACATCCTGCGGATCAATGTCTTTGGCTTTCCCTCCTCTTGGATTTCTGGTAAAAAATGCAAATGTGTTGCCGCCATTTGCCAGCATCTGCTTCCCCATTGCAAGATATCCCCGGGATGAGCTTGTGTGATTTCCTATATATAACATCTTTTTACTCCTCTTCTGTCGTATTTTCACAGTACCAGTTTATAGTAATCCTTTTATCATACATTATGGATTTTCTCAAGATTATCTTTTTCATATCTACATTATAGCATTTTAACAGATTTTGTTAAACATTTTTACTGTTATAAACAATTTTACGTCAAAAAGACATTGCTGTGAACGGAGTCAATTGTTCCAAAATTTTTCAGGTTGCGCTTATGAACTATCTTCATGTCAGCGAAAACAATAAATAGGCGCACAAATGAAAGCCGCCCCTGCTGATAGCAGGGACGGTTTTCAAAATGCTTCACAAAAACTGTTAAGTTTTGAACGTGACCTTCCTGAAATCGCAATTCAAGATGACTTGTCAGTTTTTTCATCTGGTCCTGCCCTTTACTTTCCATGCACCAACCTTAACATCCTATTCCCCAACAAACACCCCAGCATACATCCCAAACTATTATGAATAATATCGTCAAACTCAAACAACCCTCTGCAAAGCAGCAGCTGACTAATCTCGATAGCAGATGATACCGCAATTCCCACAAGCAATCCCATCCACCATTTCAGTTTTCTGCCTGTCAACCCCGGCAATAAAATCCCTGCCGGAAAAAGTAGCAGAATATTCAACAGATTCTCCTGCAGTAAACCATCTCCCGTAGTACTTCCCAGTCTGCCACATGTACCAATCCCCAGGATTTCCTTCCATGACCAGAATATCTCTAGCTGATACTGCCTGATCCCCGGAGTCCTCGTAAAAACAGTAGAACCAAATACAATTGCAAGAAACGTCAGAAGTGAACCTCTCTTTCTTGAGAAAAAGTATAACAGAAACATAGAAAAAAAGCGAATCACCAGAAAGTACCTTTTCGTCAATCTGACTGTGGATAAATAGCTGTTTTATAATAAAAAAAGTATTCATGCAGACCTTGAAGCTTCAAGAATGGGTTCCCAAAACCAGAATCTAGTGTATAACTTTTGACAAAAAGAACAGCAGGAAAAACTATAAACACAGTTTTTCCTGCCGCGAATGGTTATCCACAAAATAAAAAAATAAATTTCGTCATTTTTTACAATGACTTATGCATACCTCTGAACAGTAACCTTCCCGCTTATTATCCTAAAAATTATCTTTTGAACCCGTTGCATTTGCGGCGATTATTGAGTATACTATAAGTGAGTTAATGGCTTGTCGGTCATCACGGCTAGAATATGATGAACGTGTATGTTTAGCTTCCGCAAGCGACGGGGTGCTGCAAAGCGTAGAATATCGCTTACGTGTAGGAAGGGCTTGCCGAAAGGCAGGCTCTTCTTTTTTAGGAAGGAAAACCAGTCATGAAACTCGTTACAATAAATAATGCGCTGTTGCTCAAATACACCGGCGATTCAGAGGTACTACAGAAATCAACCAGACCTTATGTTCTAGTTGTCCGTTTAAAATACAAGGATGCCTGCTATGACTTTGCTGTTCCCATTCGTTCAAACATTCCCGCATCGGCACCCAAAGATCAGTACTTTGCTCTGCCTCCTCGTCCGCAGACAAGACCAAAAAATCGTCACGGACTACATTACATAAAAATGTTTCCCGTTACAAAACAGTATCTTGTTCGTTACCGCACGGAGGGAAACAGCTTCGCAACATTGATTCACGACATTATCGAGAAAAACAGCAAACAAATCGTTGATGAATGCCAGCATTATTTATGTATATATCTTTACATATGTTTGATAATTCCTGCAATCTCTTCCGCTACTTCTATGACCGATCGGTGATCTCTTCGAATATGTTTTATATCTCGTAAAAATAAAGGAAGTTTCTTAATTTCTATATCATCGTCCATTACAATACATATTCGAATATTTTCCTGTATCATTCTGCTAATATATGCTTTCATCTCCATCTGACACCAATTTGAATTCAAGAAATTGTCTGTCACCCAGAAAATCACCATATCAGACTCTTCAATTCCCCTTTGTACCTGCTCCGTAATTGATGCACCGACAGGAATACTATATTTGTCAAACCAAACTGGTAGATCTTGTCCATTTAAATAGGGAATTATCATTTCCACATCCTTTTTATCCTTCGAAGAATGGCTGATAAAGACCTGTTTTTCTTTTCCAAATGGCTGCATATAATATCCCTTTTTCTTCAAATCTTCAATCTCCACAAAACCAAACATATTTTCGAATTTTAAGTCAATATCCTGTTCTCCCAGAAAAGCACATGAATTAAATCTTCTATCTTTCATCGAATTCATAAACATGAAAAAAGTAAGATCATTTCTCAGAACCAACCCGGCATTTTCAAATAATCCTATCATCTTTTCTACGTGTTCTTCTTTGGGGATATCATAAACTACCGCGATATAAAATTCAAAATTATATGGATTATTATTCACAAAAATTGCTAGCATTTCCAACGAAGATGAATCCTGTTCTTTTAGTAATTCTTTAAATAATGCTTTCAGGTGTGATCTTTTTCCATACTCTCCCTGCCAGATGTAATTTTTTTCCATATAACTGATTCTCACTTTCCTAACAGTTCTTTCAGATTTGCTGTTGCCTGATCATACTTTTTCTTTGCTGCGATCACATCAACCTCTGCTTTTTCAATCTTTTCTTCTAATGCTTCCTTACTTGTTTTTCTTGTTCTTGCCATCTTTATTTTCCTTCCTTATTCTGATTTTTTCAGTTCCTTACTCAGCTCCGATGCAAAGTATTTTATACTATTCGCATCCAATCCAAAGGCTTTCAATATTACTTTCTGCTTTGCTGTTACAGCATGATCCAGCCGGTATATATTATCCGTCTGGCGTGTCATTTCAATCTTCTCAAGTTCCCTGATTGCTGCCGGAACTGTCATATAATTCTGTTTCTTCTCAAGTTTTTCGTTCTCTTCCTGTAATGCAGTATAAATTTTGTTTCGGATTATCAGTGCGATAAATTGTGTGAAAATCCGTCCTTCAACGCCTTCGTTTGTATGCGAACGCATGCTCTTGTTTCCAAAGAATGATTTATCAGAGGCAAAAAGTTTCTCAGATACATCACGGCCCTTATAAAGATGCAGTGCTTCCTTTGCTGTCATCCTTTCGGATGTGATAATAACAAAGTATCCGCATAATGATATTTCCCGTTCTGTCACGGTTGTTTTTTCTTCCGAATATAAAAACACGCCATCTTTATCGTAGTGAAGATAAAAGTATTTTTCGTAAGCTGAACCGAACTCTACTGTTTCATTCTGATGCGACATCAGCAAAGTTATCCGCTCTCTCAGTGCGTTTTCAAAACTCTCCCGTTCATCAGCATCTTTTGAAATACTGTGATAAATATGAATGTATCTCTTTTTTTCATCACCTTCAAATAAAGTCTTTTGTACTGTTTTTCCATACACACCATAAGCGTTCATATCACAGGAGCGCTTATTTTCGAACGTTCCTTTGTTCTCTAAGATCAAATCACTTATGAAAGAAGACATGCCTTTAGCCATGATCACAAAACTATAACCACATTCGTCTAAATAGCGTATATTTCCACGGCTGAAATATCCCCTGTCCAAAATGAAACCGATTTTTTTATAGCCATACCCAGTGATCCTGCCAAGCATGGCCCTAAGCTGTGATACGTCGTTAATACTTCCAGGATAAGCTTCGTAAAAGAGCGGTTCTTTATTTTTAAGATCATATCCAACCGAATAGTTGATGATAGCTGAACCGATATCTGCCTTGGCATGACCGAATTCAGCCAGTTCAATCTCTCCGGCCTGGCAGTTCTTATTCGTAGAATCATAGGAAATATAAATACGCTCCCTTCGATTCCTCTTTGCATTCCATTCATTCAGAAAGCCTGTGCTCTTATCCTTAGTGATGCTCTTAAAGAAATCACTTGCTGACGCATCACTATAGATCTTCATACCAGAACTATACAGTGGATGATTGTATGCGTAATCCGGATAATGCTGTGCTACATCGCTTTCTTCTACAATAGAGTAAGAGGCAAGGTCGAGCAGTAATGCCATATCCCGCTTAGAGAAGAACTGTCCAAGCATCTTATCTAACGAATAATCCGATACTATCTTATGTATTGCAGCATATGTACCAACCCGCAGACAGCTGCTGCGCTCTGTTCGGTCTTCCATACCTGATAAAACTGCATCTGGAAAGTATTTCAGAAAGGCTTCGTTAGGAATCATCATAGTGTCATCATCCGCACACACCTTGCCTATAGTTGCTCTCTGTGGATAGGTATATTTTTTCTCCGGATTATAATAGCGATCATACTCATACTTAATATATGTGATATCCCCTCTTCTTAATCGGATCAATTTTCCATGTACATCTGGTATTTTTACTCTTGATTTCAGGTACATATTCGCCTCCTTTATTTAGGCTCATATAGCCCTAAATTTATTATACAGCAAAACCCGTATTTTTGCAATAATTTCCGCAGAAATACGGGCTTTTTTTAATTTTATTTTCGTTAGGGCTACTCATTTTTGGAAGTTAAGGATCCTACGTACTGAAAAAAGGAGTCCAAATGACTCCTTTTTCTAATGCATATCAATTATTTTTAAAATATCGTATATCCGCCATCTACAGCCAAAGCTGCTCCATGGATGAAACTAGCTTCGTCTGATGCAAGGAATGCAATAGCCTGTGCTACTTCGATAGGTTCTCCAGGACGTTTTGCCGGACTCATTCCAATCTTCATTGTTACCGGATGCTGTGGAATTGCAAGCACACGTGCAATCATATCTGTTGCAATCGGTCCTGGAAGAACAGCATTTATACGCACTCCTGTACGTCCATGATCCAATGACATCTGACGGGTGAGTCCAAGAAGGCCATGTTTGGCAGAAGTGTAAGCAAGCCCTCCGCGGCCTGCTGCGGTTGCTGCCATGGAAGCTACATTGACGATGGTTCCAGCCCCTTGTTTTTCCATAATAGGGATTATTTTCTTGCAAAGAACAAATGGTGCTGTGAGATTTGTTGCAAGAACGGTGTTCCATTCATCCATTGTAATCTGATCCATAGTGGCAGTTGTTCCGCCTACTCCTGCATTATTTACGAGAATGTCAATTTTTCCGTAGGTGTCCAGAGCTGTTTTAACCAGGTTATCAAGACTTTCATCAGATGTCACGTCTGTTTTACAGAAAATTGCTTCTCCTCCGGCTGCCTTGATTTCATTCACACAGCTTTCTCCCAGTTCTTCCTTTGTTCCAACAACTATGACTTTTGCTCCTTCTTTTGCAAAGAGTTCTGCGGTTGCTCTTCCGATTCCTCTTGTTGAACCAGTAATGATTGCTACTTTGTTTTCAAACTTCATGGCAATGCCCTCCTTATCTTCTTCCTGTTTCCATGAATGCTGTTCTGTCATACCGTGCGGTAAGCAGATACGGTGCCAGAACATCTGCGTCAATCTCTTCACATAAATTCAGTTTATGAACCATCAGATCATTTGAGGAATACGCACCTCCAATGACTGTTCTGATTGGAAGTTCTCCCCATGGATCATCAATGGACGATTGTAATTTAATCGCTGCAAAACCAGGCTCCCATGAATGGTAATTGTATTCACAGAGATTCTGAAGCAGAGCACCATTCTGGAAATGTGATTTTCCTTCTTTATCCGGTTCGCGGTCAAGGTGGAAGTAGAAACCACCGCCATATGTCTTTTTACCGGCTTCTGGGAACTGATACAGCATTCCGGTCATTGCGTTATTATATTCACCAATCTTGAGATCAATATTTACAAGTTCAGTACCACGACGGCAGACTTGAGCGGTCACATGATCATTGTTTCGACGGATTACAAATTCAGATCCCAGTTTCTTTGGAATTGATCCATTGTCACGTCCACACTGAACTGCCATTTCTGCACCAGTTCCCCCAAGTACAAGCCCTATTGGATATAATCCAAGCTGTGTTCCATATGTACAGTAAACACCAAGGATTGCTTCATAATAATCATCAGCAAAGGTAGGCTCCTTAACATGGCACACAGATACCGTAACTACAGGCACGGAAAATGGTTTTAACGGTGCAGGCAGAACCTTTGCAACCGCCGCAGGATCGGTGAGGTATGCAAGATATATTCCCTCCTGATTTTTCATAAGAGAGATCTTACCGAAATTAGGCATTTCCTCCGGAGCGGTGATAAAGCTTGGAGTTTTGACAGATGTCTTAAACAATTTTCTTGCTGCTTCAAAACCACTTCTGGATGCAGGAGCAATCGTACCGTCTTTCACAGCATTTCCGATAGCCTGAGCATGGATTCCTTTTTCTTTTAATTCTTCAACAAGATGGTTGTCCGGACGGAAACCAAGTGAAAGAACAACAGCATCTGCAGCGACTTCCACATTTATCTTATCGTTCAGTCTTTCAAGAACAACTCCATCTTTTTTGATCTCTTTAAGGGCATGTGCCATCATGAACTGGGCATTGTATTCTTTCAATCTTCCACATACATCTGCAACATTTGTATGATTTGCATTAGGAGCAACTTTGTCAAGCATATCCGCAAGTACAACAGTATTTCCTTCGTGACAGAGATATTCTGCTGTTTCAAGTCCCGTAACACCTGCTCCGATGATCATTACTTTTTTATTCTTCAGTCCGGCTTTTCCGGAAAGAATATCTTCGATTGTATATACATTTTCTCCGGTTATTCCGGGAATAGATCCTGGAATGACAGATTTAGAACCTGTTGCTACAAGCACCGCGTCCGGATTCATTTCTGCAATTTTATCCGCAGTCGCTTCCATATCAAGTTTTAATTCAACTCCAAGTTTCTCAAATTCAACATTATAATAATCGGCAATCCAGCCCATACGTTCTTTGAAAGGAGGCTTCTTTGCAAGGTTTATCGTACCTCCAAGCTCACTCTGGCGGTCAACCAGTGTTACCTTCATGCCGCGTTCAGCAAGTGTTTTAGCAGCGATCATACCACATGGACCGCCACCAACAACTACTACCTTATGTTCCTGAGTGTCATATTCTGCATTTCCATAAAGACGTTCGCGGCATGCACGTGGATTAACTGCACATTCCGCCGGAATACCCGCGCCCATCCATGCATTCAGGCTCTCAAAGCAGCGCAGACAATTGATACATTTACAAATTTCATTCTCTCTTCCTTCAAATACCTTGAGTCCCCACTGTTCGTCTGCGAGCCAGCTTCTTCCCATGGAGACAAAATCAACAATACCTCCTTCCAGAAAACTCTCAGCTACCTGTGGTTCACGTATGCAGGAAACTCCTATCACTGGAATAGAAACGTGATCTTTTACGGCCTTGATCAGATCTTTTCTCCAACCCTGGGGGAAGGAGATCGGCTCTACACATACACTTCCTGTTTCGTATAAACCAACAGACACATCAATAAAATCAATCCCGCATTTCTCAAGCGCCATTGCAATCTTAACTCCATCCTGGATATGGATATAATCCTCTGTTACTCCTGTCTTATCCAGAAATTCTTCCACGCTTAAACGGACACCGATTGGAAAGTCCGGTCCACACTGTACGCGGATTCCATTTATGATCTCAGTGATCATACGAAGCCTGTTTTCAAAGGAACCACCATACTCATCTTCGCGTTTATTTGTGTAAGGGGAAAGAAACTGTTGTAATAGATACCCATGAGCCGCATGAAGCTCTACTCCATCGCAACCCGCTTTTTTTACTCGTACAGCACCTGAGATAAACTGTTGGATCAAAGCTTTTACTTCTTCTGTTGAAAGAGCCCTTGTTTCCTGCTGAAGATATTTGCACGGTATTGCTGAAGCAGATACTACCGGGCCGCCTGTAAGAGCAGTTACTGTTTCACGTCCAGGGTGATGCAGCTGGATGAATATCTTTGTCCCATATTTATGTACTGTTTCTGCAAGCTTTGCAAGACCTTCGATATGTCTGTCTTTTGAAACAGACAGCTGACGCATCATCCCTGCACCATGCAGATCGTTTACCCTTGCAATCTCCGGAATAATAAGCGCTGCGCCACCAATTGCACGTGCCTTATAGAATGCAATCATGTCTTCCGATGGAGACCCATCCATCTCCGCCAGGCTTGTACCCATCGGTGACATTACAAGTCGGTTTTTAAGTGTAATATTTCCAATTTTTCCCTGTTTAAAAATTTCCTGATACATGTACACCCTCCTTTACTTGCGTCTCTTGATTATTATGGCTTAAAAATAACATTTTCTTTGTTAAAAAAACAACGGCATAAATATAAAAAAGACATTGTATATTTATGCACAATGCACTATAATTAATAATAATCAGCAAAACACTGTACATTATGCACAAAGAATTGTAAAGAGGAGTATGAAAATGCTGTTTTCCGATCTTATTGATTATTTAAAAAATGAAAAAAATTTTAACATAATACTAAATTGTTCTACTGATCTTCATGAAATACGAGATGTAGAGCTGCTGGATGGCACTCAAACAAGATACGCCACAGATATTGTCTATTTTGGTTATCCCAATGTTTTGTCTCCTGATATGCAGCCTTCTCAATGTGTCCTTGTTCGTGGAGAAAACTATCTTTTTCCTTATTCCTGTACGGATCGTGCAACAGTACAGGCAAAAGAGCTTTTTGCAGTTTTTAATGCAGCAAAACAGTTTCTTCAGACACATGAACAGGTTAGTTTATATGAAGAACTGGTTCAAAAAGGCCACTCTTCCCATAGCCTGGATGAAGTGATTAACTCTGCATCCATCAAATTAGGATATTCCTTGGTATTTTGTGACAAGAAATTCCGTATCCTGTCATATTCTACATCAATTCCGGTTACGGATAAATTATGGAAAAAGAATATTGAACGTGGATATTGTACATACGATTTCATTAAAAATGTAATGTCATTGGAAGCTGTCCAGGGGGCTTCAGCCAGCATTGAGGCTGTTGAAGTATCTTGCCCGGAATCACCATATCGTAAATGTAGTTCGAAAGTGTTTTTAAACGGTGTTCAGGTTGGTTTTGTTCTGATGATAGAAAACAATATCCCTTTTACCGCAGAACACTTAGCAGCTATGAGTGATGTAAGCCGGGCAATCAGCTCTGTAGTTGGACATTATCATCCTGAACTGTTTCAGTACACCAGTGCGGACCAGCAGCTTCTTGAAGCCCTGCTGATTGGAACTCCGGCTGATATATTGGCAGATTCCATTTCTCATCTTCGAGTATCTGATGCAATGTATGCACTTTGTATCCAACCGAAGACATTTTGAAGGAAAATAAATTAAAGCAGCAGCTTTATCCTGTGATCCGACATATCTTTCCGGAAGCATATATGACTGTCCACGACAATGCACTAGTCCTTCTTGTACCAGATCAGAGTTCTGTTATATTTGTAGATACTCAAAAAATAATGCTTAAAACGATGGCAGAGTATCATCTGGATGTAGGAATCTCCCTGGTTTTTTCAAAAATGGATGAATTTTACAGAGCTTATCAGCAGGCGCGGACAGTTCTTGAATGGAATCACAGAATCCCTGATAACCTTAAGAAGGAAATATCATGGGATCAAAGGTATCCGATGGAGCATCAAATTCATCGGTATTCTGAAATTGAGTTCTACGAAATGATGAACAAGATCAAAGAACCAGAAAAACTTGCAGATTATATCCACCCTGCCCTTTACAGACTGAATAAATATGACCAGAGAACGGGAAATGAACTTTACCATACACTTGAGGTATATCTACAGTGTTTCCATAACAATAAGGAAACAGCTAACATTTTGTGTATTCACAGGAATTCGCTGGCTTATCGAATGGAAAAAATCATTGAAATAGGTAAAGCCGATTTAAACGATCCCATGACAGAGTTTCTGTTGAGAATGTCTTTTAAGCTTGTGGAATATTTGAAGATAAGAGACCTCGATTTCCCCTGATATTTAAAATTGTAGCTTTTCATAACATTATAACGAAATGCTGTAATTCTCTCTGAATTGTCAGTGATGCCATAGTAATGGAGATAACCAGTCAGTATCTCATTAAGCTTCTCTCTGTTGACTGTGAGTTTCAGCTTCTCTTCAAGATATTTCGTACTGCTTTCCAGAAGTCTCTCCGATGCCCGTTTGCTCTTCGCAATTGAAGCAGGGGACTTACTTGATTTGGTTAAAAAGGCATATGTCAAAAATGTTATTGACATATGCCCTTTATAGAACTATTATATTATAACAAGAAAGGAGCAGTTTATGCCAAGACCAATAAAATGCAGAAAAGTCTGCCATTTTCCCAATGTTTTAGAATTTCTTCCGGCAGATGATACGGAGAAAAAAGCCCCCATTATTCTGACGGTAGATGAGTATGAAACAATTCGTCTTTTGGACAAGAAAGGTTACAGTCAGGAGCAGTGTGCAGTATCTATGCAGATCGCAAGAACAACAGTTCAACGAATTTACGAGATTGCCAGGAAGAAAATAGCAGATGCACTTATTGATGGACATCCGCTTAGAATTGAGGGCGGGGATTTCAGAATCTGCGATGGTCAAAGTAGCGACTGCAACCTTGGAGGATGTTACAAGCAGGAGCTTTATCAAAAATATGCAGTGGAAAAAGGAGAAGGTATTATGAGAATAGCAGTAACATATGAAAACGGACAGATTTTCCAGCACTTTGGACACACAGAAACATTTAAGATTTATGATGTAGAAGAAGGGAAAGTGGTACATTCAGAGGTAGTAGATACCAACGGAAGCGGACATGGCGCATTGGCAGGAGTTCTTAATGCATTGAATGCAGATGTTTTGATCTGTGGCGGAATCGGAGGGGGCGCACAGACAGCTTTAGCGGCAGCCGGTATTAAGCTTTTCGGAGGAGTTTCCGGAGATGCAGATGAAGCGGTAGAAGCCTTTATCAATGAAACACTTGCGTATAATCCAAATGTGAAGTGTTCTCATCACGAGCACAACCACGGGGAAGGACATACATGTGGCGAGCATGGATGCGTAAGCCATAGCTGTCATTAAGAAGAATGGTTCGCCTAAGAGCGGCTACTGGGAGATTGTAGATAAATATCTATACTTTATAGGGCCGTACTTCATAGGGTCGAACCATGACATTCTTTACTAACAGTAAAAAATATGCCAAAAAGATTAAGAAGGCAGAGAAATGTGTGGTATATGAAAATACAGTCAGAGAACTGTTTAGCTGTGAGCAGTTCAAAAAAGGTGCAGAAGCAAAAGGACATCAGGTGAACATGGTACAGAGCCTGCGACGGCTGTATGAGAAATGGCGGTACCTGTGTATTAAAAGATGACATGGCTGAAATACTCGGAATGTTTCGGAAAGCAGATGTACTTGTACTGGCTACTCCGGTTTATTTTTATGGAATCAGTGCCCAGATGAAGACCTTTATTGACCGCACTTATCCTATCTGGCAGCATCTTGGTAAAAAAGAAGTTTACTATATTATATCGGCTGGTCTGGGCGAGGACATCATTGAAAGACCGCTTGGTGATCTGGATGGTTTTGTAGAACATCTGGAAGAATACAAGATTGCAGGAAAGATATATGCAGCAAACGTGATGGATGCCGGATTAGTCAGAAATCAAAGTGTTTTCAAAAAAGCCTATGATATGGGATATTCCGTTCAAAATGCTGAGAAATTGAGAGTTGGCGAATAAAGCTTATAAAAAACAAAGGGATAATTATAGATGTCATAAAAGCAAAAAAATTCAAGTAGTTATTTTTGCCCCGGAATCCGTTAGCTGGCAGTAGATAAGCAAATTAGTTTCTTATCACTGTTAAGCCAAGGATTCCGGGGATTTTTTGTTTTCTACGTTCCCTTGTTATTTATGCTGCTGACACACCATTTTCACCTGTGCGTGTCCGGTTTTCTACGCCGGAACGGCGGATTCCTGCAAAGATGGAGCCTGCAATATTATGCCATACACTGAAAATAGCACCTGGAAGAGTTGCCAGTGGATTGGCTACAAAGTTAGCTGCTGCCAGAGAAACTGCCAGTCCGCTGTTTTGCATGCCCACTTCAATAGCTATAGCTGTTGCCCGTGTATATTCTACATGGAAAATTTTTGCTGCAAGGAGCCCAAGCATCATACCACAGAAATTGTGGATCGCAACAACGCCAAGGACCAGAACTCCGCAGCTTAAGATTTTCTCTGCATTAATTGCCACGATTCCGCCAATGATCATAACAATGGCTACAACAGAGATCAATGGCATAACATCTGAAACTTTATCTACATGATCTCCTGCAAGTGTACGGAGAAGGATTCCAAGAAGTACAGGAACCAGAATTACTTTTACAACAGAAAGTACCATTGCCCAGAAGGATACTTCCACCCAGGCACCTGCCAGAATGTACACAAGAAATGGAGTCATAACAGGAGCAGCCAGAGTGGAAACGATGGTCATTCCTACTGAAAGTGCAACATCACCGCCTGCAATATAGGTAATCACATTGCTGGCTGTTCCACCAGGACAGCATCCCACAAGAATCACACCCAGAGCCAGATCTGCGGGAAGATTCATAATTTTACACAATACCCAGGCTACGACTGGCATGATCGTATACTGTGCAACTGCGCCAATGATCACTTCCTTTGGTCTGGAAAAAATTGCCCGGAAGTCTTCCAGACGTATTGTCAGTCCCATACCAAACATGATCACGCCCAGAAAAACAGATGTATAATTTGTCATCCATGCAAATCCATCCCTCCAGAAAAAGGCAAGGCATGAAAAGGCAATGATGATGATTCCAATATATCTGGATGCAAAACTGCTGATTTTTCCTATTTTCTTTAAAATATTTTCCATATATTATACCTCGTAGCTGAAGTTATCGATCAGTCTTGTTTTGCCAATATAGACAGCCATTGCTACGAGAACATTATGATCAGCTTTTTCCACAGGCTGCATGGTAAGTGCATCTACCATGGAAACGTAATCGATTTTTGCCAGAGGCTCTGCCTCGATCACTGCACGCATTTTGCCGAGAAGTTCTTCTGCGGAAATGCCTGCGTGAATGATTTCCTGTCCGAGTTTTACGGATCTGGACAGACAGAGAGCAGCCTTTCTCTCTTCATCGCTTAAATATGTATTTCTGGAGGATTTTGCCAGTCCGTCCTCTTCACGGACAATCGGGCAGCCTACGATTTCTATATCAAAATTCAGATCCTGGACCATTTTGCGGATGATAGCCAGCTGCTGAGCATCCTTCTGTCCGAAATATGCTCTGTCCGGGGCTACAATATGGAACAGCTTGGTTACAACTGTGCACACACCCTTGAAATGGATAGGACGTGTTTTTCCACAAAGTGTCTCAGATAATGTATCGATACTTACAAATGCATGGGGATCATGATACATTTCAGAAGGTTCAGGGCAGAAGATCAGGTCTGCGCCAAGACTTTCACAGAGTTTGCTGTCGCGTTCGAAATCTCTTGGATATGCCTCAAGATCCTCTGTCGGACCAAACTGTGTTGGATTGACAAAGTCAGACACAACTACAATGTCGTTCTGTTCTCTGCATTTTTTGATCAGACTTGCATGTCCCTCATGAAGAAATCCCATTGTTGGAACAAGACCTATAGTTTTACCTTCTTTTTTCCATGCTTTGATCTGTTTTCTTGTTTCTTCTACTGTTTTTGTTACCTGCATTGTTATCGCCTCTTTCTCGGTCAATGGACCGGTATCATAGATTTTGAGATAGCCTCTTTTCTGAATTCACTTTCATCTTATGACAGCCTCTAATCTGATATCAACGTTTTCAGGCCATGTCTTTCAGCAGACCATGTTTCTCATAATTGGTCACTCTGCTGATCTTATTCTCTTCATCTACAAATACAACTGCAGGCTTATGAGTGCGTGCCTCTTCAGGCTCATATCCTGCGTAAGCCATGATGATAATCTTGTCACCTGTGCTTACACATCTTGCTGCTGCTCCGTTCAGACAGATCATACCGCTTCCGCGTTTTCCGCAGATTGTGTATGTCTCGAATCGACTGCCATTGTTCACATCTACAATCTGAACTTTCTCATATTCCAGTATTCCGGCAGCTTCCAGCAGTTCTTCATCCACAGTAATGCTTCCCACATAATCCAGTTCAGCCTGGATAACAGTTGCTCTGTGGATTTTTCCTTTTAACATTTCTATTGTCATCTTATATAGTCCTTTCCTGCGGGAAAAATCAGAGTCAAGCAGCACCATAAAAAGGAAATATACCTTTATGATCTGCAAAAAAAGCGCATCAGGATACACTTTGACCCTGAAACGCTTCTGATTGATTCCCTGTATATTGAGTCCTGTTTCTGATACATAAAATACGTTTTACTATTCCATAGATTATTGGAAATCTGATTTTTTGTATCATAAATACCGGCTCGTATCTTTTAAAATTACATACATCCCTCCGTTCCCGTTCCCGGATTCCGGCTGGCTGCTTTTATATAAGATTCCAGTGATTTCAGCCAGAGTATAGTTTTGAGTCCAAATACTATCTCTGAGTGGTATTATTACATCTGGTCAGTTATTTGTCAATAAATTGTTTATTTACTGGTTACTGTTCACTCCGCGTCCAGTAATACACTGTGAAATACATTAAATATGAATCTCCTTGTGCAAAGCCCAAGGAGTATCGTTTGCTTCGCAGACTTAATTTATGCTAATCACATAAGGAACCAAAAAATCACTCATCCGACAAACAATCAGACGGATAGCCTCATCCAACCGTACCTTCCCGGGAGTTATTTCCAATTCGTTCATATGTGCAAAGAAATTTTTCCGAAAGACTTCATACGGCATCAATAACTCTGCCGCAAACAGGTTTGTAATCTGAATGTCAGAAACTAAACAGCTATTACCATAAAAATAAAAAGTTTCTCTTTATGATACAGCTCTCCGAACACTGAAAGAAAAATCTGTCGGAAATAAGCTGCCCTCCACGAAAGCCCTCTATGCTGAAAAAGACCGACTTATTGAATTGCGAAATATGCAACGGGAAGATTTTTCTAACCGCCGGAATTATGAACGGGAGTTTCGTACCGTGTCTGCCAATATTGATATGATCCTTGGGAAGAGCTACGAACAGGAACAGCAGATTGAGAAAGAACAGAATTTATAAATTTCCTGTTTTCATGCTTTCTAAAAAGAGGTATTATATAAAAAAACGCAGGAGGTATATTCAAATGAAAGCACATAAATATTGGTCACTTGGTGCATTGGCAGCCATGATTGGAACCTTTTATACCGGCTATAAAAACATGAAAACTGCTCACAAATATTTTGCTTGCAGCTCTCTTCTCTGCATGATTATGGCTATCTACTCCGGTCATAAAATGATTTCTGGTAAATCCAGAAAAAAGAAAAATTCTGTTTCTAAAGAATCTGCAGAATAATCAAAACTAAAGAAATGTTTACATAGGATTGCCTGATGGAATAAATATTTTCCATCAGGCAATCTTGCTATTTTACATCTTTTTTCAATCTGTCGTATAATATATGTAATCCCATCAAATGAAAACAGTCCTTCTTATCAAACGTTATTATAAGTTTAACCGCAACATTTTTTCTTCCCAGAACAATTTCATACTCTGTTGATTGTTGATAAGAGAAGAATAAATGATGATACACAATCAACAACTGTTCTCATCTATATTTTCCGCAACTCCCTTTATTTTCATAATAAAATTAAGAAAGGCCCTGCACTTGGCAGAGCCTCCCAGCATTTTCTTTTGAGAGCTTTTGCTCCCTAGCCAGATTGTGGTAAATGCTAAACCCTTATAAAGCTGGTAAGGCACTGCCTCCTGGCACAACACCTTACTTCAACGCTTGACAGACACTCATGTTGCCTGTTGTTAATATTATATTAACTTGCCACCATGAATATGTCAATTACTTTTCTACTATAATTTACACTATAATTTTATAGCTGTTTGTATGAATATAGATTCTCTAACAATTTCCATATTTCATTCTCCATTTTCATACTATTATTCTGCTCTTATTTATGTCTTTTTCTGCAATATGTTCTTCGAAAGCTACTATACCCTCAATTTCAAAATTGAATTCCAACTGTGAACTCGGAACATAATAAAAATGTTCCATAATAAATTTCACAAATTTCATCGGTGATATTGGACGATCTACAGGAATTCTACAATTTTTATATCCCCCTAAAGTAATATGTGAATATGGATGATGCAGTTCGCTCTCCTCCGGATCTCGATTGTAATCAGCTCGAATAATCACAGGCAATACAGATTTATTTAAAATATCTCCGTAAATATAGTCAACATCGTATAATTCCGGATCATTCTGATAAAGTTCATACGACGGTGATGGATAATACCCCAATCTGTGCGAAATCAATTCTGTTCCCGTTCTATTAAAGCGATACATCAACTGTATGATACCACCATCTGGCAATTTAACATTATAATTATGATTTTTTTCTATTTCATCATAAATTGTACTGTAATCCATATTCCTTAAATATAACGAAATATTTTGATATTTTTCCCATACAATATCCATTTGTTGAATTACAGGATAGTTATATTCTTCTGCCAGTCCACATCTGATCAATTCCCTTGTAACTTTCTTTAACTCTCGAAATACTTTTTCTTGTTCTTTCAATTATACAGCACATCCTTTAAGCGATTCACAGTATCTTCATCTAAATCTTCTTTTCGAATTTCTCCATTTGCAAGTTTACTGGTAATATCCGCCAGATTAGAATTGCTTTTTCTGATATCTCTTAATTCATTTTGAGTCATGTCTCTATGAATAATTCTCATATTCTTTCGTTGTGATTTGTCCGGGTACGTGAACTCTAATTGAAAATTCCTTTCCTTAACGCTGTTAAACTCCTGTATTAACAGATCCATATCATCTCCGATTCCGCTAACCCGTACCCATGCCTTCGATCTTGTCATAGCAGTAAATATAATATTTCGTTTTCTTGATAAGTTGATGCCTCTTGCGCAAAGATCCGCATTTATCAGATAAACAACTGCTGCTTCATTTCCTTTTGCTCTGTAAATCTGAGAGATTGCAATAGAATCCTCCTGAAAAAAATCATCTGGTGTTGTCTGTACCCCAACAATATGCGATTTAATTCCCTTTTCCATTAATTTAACACGGATATGTGACACGTAACTCTTCGTAATTTTGGGATCAGGGTGAATGATCATAATGTCCTGATATCTTAATTCTTCATCATGCAGATTTTTTTCGATATCTTCAACTATCCAATCCGCTTCCTGTACATTATTTTCAAATCTTCTAAATTGTATAAGATCGTCAATTGACGAATGATCCTCTAAAAATGCAGGACTTGTTTCTTCTGTTCTATATAGCGTTACAAATTCTCCATCTCTGATCACACCTTCTTTCACTGTATATCCAATATCTTCCCATAACTGTTTATCTTCAAATAATTGAACTAACGATGTTTCCTCCCGTGCCTCTTTTTTTCTGTAAATTCCAAATCCCAGGCTGTGTGCTGTAATAAGAACTGGTCTTGAATTACGATAACATTTTGATAAGACAATATCCTCCGCCTTACCATTACTGTTATCAAGCACTACATTCGGCCGTCCATTACTGTATCCAAAAATGTCTTCCGGAGATTCAACGTTTTTGTTATCCAGGCTTTGGAGTTCATCATATGCATATACAAGCATACGGCTTTCATGTGGGAGTGACATATAACACATCTGAAGAAAATATTTTGAAAAATCCTGTGCTTCGTCTACTAAAATCACATCATACAATGGCTGGGGATTCGTTACTGATTCTACGGCTTCTTCACATACTCTGTCAAAAGCAGATGAATTTCTTCCATATTTCTGGCACGCATCCATATAATCATAACAAACTAGATTATTTGCCTTACAAAAATTGAAATACAGACCTTCTGAATTTTTACTTCCCCATGCATGAATTATTTTAATTCTGCTCCAATCAGGTTCCTCATTTGTATTTTCAACAATAAAGTTTGTGATCAGTTGAATAAATTGACCCTTTAATGCCCGGCTGTTAAATGTAACTGCTATCATCTTATTTTCATACATAGTATACAGATATGCTACCTTTAATGCCAGAACAATTGTTTTTCCCGATCCTGCCAGCCCCCGGATTCGTTGAACACCTTCTACCGTTTCAATGACTGCCTTACTTTGATACTTGTCCAGGCAGGAAATCTGGTCTTCAATTGCTTTTAATTTTGATCCCCTTGACGAAGCCTTCTGAAGATTTTTTCTGCCACCTCTTTTTTTCAGTTGTGAAATCATCTGAATCGCTTCCAGTAATTTCTTATAATATTCTTCGCCCTGTTTCCATTCCAGACTTTCTAAATATTCCTTTACTTCTTCTATTGATGTACAAATTTCATCACTCTTCGTTTTATAAAGGGGTGCATAAGACAGTACATTAATCGGCACTTGTAAAACTCGTCTTTTTGACAGATATCCATATCTTTTCAGCTTGGCTTCCATATTATTATATAGTTCATCCAATAACTGAATTTTATCTTCCATATTTTCTTCTGCTAATGTTTCCAGATCAAAAAGCACAATACCCGTCTGTTCGCTCACTAACAATGCATCAACTTTAATTTTTCCATCAATTCCCCCTAAAACAGGGTAGCCCAAATAAAAATATCCGTCTAATCCCATTGTTTCCAAAAGATTTATAATTTCATTTGCAAGCACCTGTTTAGATGTAACTCCATTTACAATTGTAAGCATCTTATCACCCTTTACTTTTAATATGTCATGTTTTTCTGTATATCATTTCTATCATATTGTCACACAGGGAAATTAAATAACCGAACGGTTAACGATTTTTCTCAGATATATGTCTCAATATAGCAGATATACTACCGATTGTCAATCATTGACAAGACATTTCTTCATCTCTTTCTCCATCGTGCATACTAATAAGATCTGTCTTATCCACATATATTCTGGAATTCAGAGCAAACTGAAATGCACTATTGTCTGAATTCACAAATCTTCCCCTGCTTTATTCTTTTTTATTTTTCCCTCATGGAATCAGATTCCAATGTGCACGTATTTATCTTTTGAAACACTATTGTTTTATTTTTCCCACCCGTTCTCTTTACCAATTCATCCTGCCCTATAATTTTTATCAGATTGATAATCTTCTTTTTATAATCCTCTTTATCGGTGTAAAAAATTATTATCTTAACATTTTCGTTTAAAATAAATTTTCTTAATATATCCTTATCCGTAATGTCTAATGAATGTCCAAATATAAAAACTTTATGGTACTTAACTACTCTGTGATGCTTTTTAACTATTCCATTCTCTTTAACGATTGCTGATATTTCATATATTTTTTTCTCAGACTGAATTTCCTCAAGCCAGCCTTCATATAAGCCCCCTGTTTCCTTATGTATTCTTTGAAAAAATTTCTTAAATTCTATAAATTCGAGGTCTTTATCTCTCGCATCTCCTTCCAGATATTCATCAATTCCAAGCACCATATTTGTAGATTGGATATCATTCCTTAAATCAGCTTTTCCATGCACATAATCAAACTCCAAAAACGGATGTTCTCCATATATCCTCTGATATGTACATGTATAGTTGAACGATAAAATTTTGTCCAAATATGGCAAGTTTTTTATATCTGGCAGTCCATTTCCCAGCATAAAATTGCTAATATAATCTGAGAGATAAATTTCAAGTGCACGTGTAAGTTTATTCAGATCTTCCAGAAGTTTCTGTTTCCAAAAGTCAATTTCTTCTTTTTTCCAGACATGGGTCGCCATTCCTGATGAACTATCCATCTTTTCCAAAAATAGTGCAAGAACGTTTAATTGCCTTTGTGAAAGCACCGTTCCTACGCCTCCCTTTTGTATGGTCTCTTGTATATCCCTGCTTACACTGTTGAATGTCTGTATAATCAGGGAAATTTCACTTTCAAAGTCAATCCACCCGTCTTTTCCTTTTTGCTCTCTGCTTTTATACACCTCTGAAAAATATTTAATCCATGCATTATCCTTGCACAAATCACTTAACTCATGAATTGTTTTTCTTGATTGATCATATAAATACTGATCAAATTCAGAATCTTGTTTACTGTTAAATAAGTCTGTAAAATACTTATAGCAATTGATATCCTCTCCCGCAATCAATTCTAATCTTGAACTTTCTTGTGCCTTATGCTTGTAAAAAAAATCTATAAACTTCAGAAAATCCGCATATTTCGTGGGCAAACCATGTGCCAAATCAAATCCATTTCCTACTATTAAAATATTCATCCTTTGTCCTTTACTGGTTATGAATTTCCACTTAAATCTACAACATCGCCTCTAGTCTATGTTCCAGTTCTATTTTTTGTTTAACATGATCCTTCCAGTAATCCTCATGCCGCCGTATAAATAACTGTATCTTCCTGATACTTTGAGTCACGCTTTCATCCGCCTCTATAATCTGCTTTTCCTGCCCTGCCAGTACAATATAAAATATCTGCGTTATATCATAGAAAAAAGCGCAACACATATGTGTCGTTTTCTCATACCATGCATACATATCTTTTTCTAATATTTTTTCGTAATTTAAAAAACTAAGTTTCCACTCCTCCTTATTTTTCAAATCATATTGAAGAGAATTCAAAATTAAACTAAAGTAACCAGAAAACCATATTTCTCTTAAATTCTCATGTTTTTTCTTCTTTTTCTCGAACAATAAATTCCAATTCTCCAAAATATCTTTACTTATATTTTCTAAGATATATTTTTTTGATGTATCCGATAACCTTTCAAATTCCCAAGCCACAATATCCTCTTTATGATTCTGCAGCATCATATCCAGATTGATTGTCTGTGCAAAACGCTTCAGCGCTTCTCTGCTGACTTTAGAAAGAACGCTAAAAAGAAGCTGCTGCCAATTTGTATTATGTTCCTTTCTTTGTACCCAGCGCTCCCACAACGCCAAATCCCTGTCAGCAATTCTCTTGACCGCTGCAATTATTGCCTCTTTGCATTTTTCATCTATACCCGATGTCCGTTTCAACAAAATCCTGGCACATTCATAATAGAAACAAGGATATGCTACATCCATCTTTGCAAAATCCACAAGCATATCTGTTTCACAGCAAGTTGAAAGAAATATCCAATAATCTACAATGTTATTTTTCTCTGCCAAAAGCTGGCATAAACGTGCAGAGTCCTCCCTATATGCTTTTTGAAACAATCTGCAGACTAATTCATCAGGTTTTATACTTTTTCCCCTCTCATACGCATCAATGAATTCATATATCTTATCCAAATCATTATCAGCAATACCTTCCTGCAAATGTTCAAAAAATTTCTGATCAGCCCTTCCTGCGTTACCAGCAATATGAGTACTATAACTCACCGAACTGATCATTTCCCAAATATCTTTTTTTATTGTCTTCTCCATCATACTCCTTTCTTCCATACCAGGCATTCCGGAGCATCCAACTCATTCCATAATTCTTCAAATGCGTCTATCATCATCTGTGAATGTTCCACACTTTGAATAATATGATGTTTATTTCCAAGGCTATTCACAGATGTACCCAGTGACCAGACAGAAGAGGTATCCTGATCTAAATTAAGCACCATGAGAAAACGATCATGAAAACTGTAACCATAATCAGCCCACTGGCATCTAAGCTCTACATGTATACCATAATGATTACTCCTTTTCTCCATAATTTCCTGCTGCTGTTCTATCCAATCACATACACTCATTTTACTTTTTTCGGCAATTTCACCAGATGTAATTGCATATAACGTTACATTCATACTTTTCGTAAAATACCAAGTATGTAAAATATCCTCAACTGTCAGATAAGGATCCCACAGATACACCTTCCCTGTTTGTGCACGATTCATCAATGCAATCACATCTTTCAAAGCTTTCTGCGGTTCTGAATCTCTTCCATACCGTCTAAACTCAGCTCTGGCATATAACTCATCAACTCGTCTGCTATACTGACGCTTATGTATATGACTATCTCGCGTCCGAATAACAGGTTGTTCTATAATATTAACATTCTCCGCTGATATGGGTTCAATAATGTCAACAACCTGTCCTGTTTCATCATAAATGATACGCTGTTCTCCATACTGTGCACCCATCTGCAGCACATACGTCATTCTTCTTATAAAGCTTGTTTCCTGACGCGACAAAATCAATTGCCGTTTTACATCAATTATCGTTGTCCTGCAAAATCGGGAAGCATCACCAACTTCAAATGTAGTATTACATCCTTCCTGTTTAAATGTCCTGGTACCAAATGAAATAATCGAATCATCAAAAACGCCTTCTGACAATACCAGAAATTGATCATCTGACTCACATTCTTTATCAAATGACACATCATACGTTAACTGTCTCTCCATATCATCTTTTTTATAAGAAACCCTTACATTCGTTGACGGAAATTGAAACACAAAATTCCCAATACGATCTGATACAGAAAACAAATCAATTGGAATTGCATCGAATATTGTATCTGTCATCTTTCTGAACTGCACTGTGTTCAACACATTTACAATCTTTTTATCACAGTCAAAAAATTCCAAAATATAACTTCCATTAATAAAATTATTTTTTAATACTTTGTTTAAAAGCATCTCTTTTGTACTGTCCTGCTGAATAAAAACTTTCGATACCCCTTCCAGATATCCTGTTTCTAACCTTCCATCTCCGATGTCTACTTCCTTCTTATCTCTACTGTTGCATAACAATTCAAAAATACTTCGAACTTCTGATACATCCAGCACCTTTCTCTGTATTCCTAATGAATATGTATCAGTAATACTTTTAAGCTTTTTTAAAAGTCTCTCCGAGCTCTTTTCTACGTTCGGTCTTGTTTCAAATACAAAAATTGTATATACATTATCCGGCATTTCCTTTTCTCTTTGGCATAGATATATCGAAACCATTTCACAACAATTATAACTACCAAGGCTCTTACAGGAAATCAATTCATCAAATTCATGCAACAAATATTCTGTCGGTAGTTTTTCGTTCACTCTTTCTCTATACATATTTTTCTCCGATTAAATAGTACATTTTCTGTATTATGTATGCGATATTGTTTAATTACCTAAATCTTATTATATTATAATTTCCACCTGTCGGACTGCATGCTCTTTGCTGGACGCACGGTCTGACCTCAATGTCCTTGACAAAAGCACAATATGCTGAGACTATCTTTAGAATGGCAAAAACTAAAACCTGGACTTCATAGGATGCAGACTCCAATTCCGATTGAAACGAGCACCCTTTCGAGCATCACCAGTCGTCGAAAATTTAAGTCCCCGGAGTTTTCAAAATAACCACCCATTTCTATAATTTATATTCTTTATATAGTTGTTCACGATACACCTCGTCCTCAGATGCTTTCTCAGCATCTGAATAACGTTTATTCTTTAATAGAATATTTATAAGTGCTCCTAATCGATTTTCACCCTTTTTTTCACCTTTTTTTTCGCCCTTTTTTATTCCATTTTCCTCTGCATAAGAAATCATACTTAACATATCAGACACCTCCTTCTGACGAACTTGATTATCCGAATCTGGAATATATGATAATACTTTTTTCTGGTTTCCGGAAAATAATCCATATAAGAGATCCAAAAGTCCCTTTTCTTCCTGTCCTTCTCCACCGAGCCGTACTATTATAATCTCCAAAAGATCTGATTCCCAGGAATCAATTCGGAACTCTTTGTCTTTGATTCCCTCATTTTTGTAATTCTGCATCTTATAATATGATATGGTATTTTCCAGTTTCCTGGGAATATTATCGAGGCAGATCCAGATACTGTACACTTTTTCTAAATGACCATATCCTTTTCCATTTTCCCCTATCTTATCTAATTGTGCAGACAATTTACGGCAGCCATAATATATACTTCTTTTTACAACCGGATAACCCAGTGTGTAATTTTGCTGTATCTAAAAATCAATATGAAGATTTACCAGAAGCTTTCCTTCTGCTTTTGGATTTAAAGAACGGAACAGAATATCAAATGCTGCTGGTGCTTCATCTGTCGTATGAAATTCTGTATCCTCTCCACGTATGGTTTTTGCCATATCCTCTTCTACCAACGCGGTTCCTATCTGAATCGTATCACCTTCTATACAATTCATAATTTCTTCCAGGGAGCAGTCTCTATATTCTTCTACAGTATATTTTAGAATATTACTCATAATTGGTTTATATGAAAAAATATTCTTTGCTGACTGATCTTTCGTTTCTTTTCCATCTATCGTCTTTAGTGTTACAGAAATACTGTCTTTCACATCCATAAGTCTCTCCCTTGACCAGCTTTTATTTGTAATTTAAGTATATATCTTTTGAGGGAACATAGCAACTACAGAATTCTACTTATTCATTCCACGTATCCCTTCTTAACTCAAAACATCTATACGATAGCCCCATATTCTTCTGACAGCTCCTCATTGTCTTTAAATGAGCTAAAAACAAGTCAAGCATCAGCATATCCGGAGATTCTTCTCTTGGATATATCTGATGCTCTCTTTTTCTTTTCGGAATTTCGGGCTTACTTTCGTTTCTACGGTAGCTTCTCGGAACCCTTGATTTTACTGCTTTCCTAGAGCTATTTTTACAAGTAATTAACTGAATTTTCTGTAAATTACCATTTTTACCCTTTTTTTGTGCTCGTCTAAAAATCCTTCAGCTCATTGTGAACTTCCAGTTTTTTTCCGCCTAAATCAAGTGTCGCTATATCTGCGACTCAAAACAATTCTATTTTTCCGTCTTTTCTCCATCTGATCCTGCATTTAAAAAGTTCATGATCTCCTCATATGACCGCCCACTTTTTACAACTGCTGACAGGATCTCTTCTTTTCTTATGGCATCCCGCTTGTCTAACAGTTCTTTCAGATTTGCTGTTGCCTGATCATACTTTTTCTTCGCTGCGATCACATCAGCCTCTGCTTTTTCAATCTTTTCTTCCAATGCTTCCTTACTTGTTTTTCTTGTTCTTGCCATCTTTATTTTCCTTCCTTATTCTGCTTCTTTCAGTTCCTTACTCAGTTCTGACGCAAAGTATTTTATACTATTCGCATCCAGTCCAAAGGCTTTCAATATTACTTTCTGGTTCGCTGTTACTGCATGATCCAGACGGTATATATTGTCTAACTGACGTACCATTTCTATTTTTTCCAGCTCTTTTATTGCCGCCGGTACAGTCATATAGTTCAGTTTCTTATCCAGTTTTTTCATTTCTTCTTTTAGTTTTATATACATCTTGCAGCGCACTATCATGGCTACAAATTCAACAAATATCTTCGCTCTTGCTGATTCTTCTGAATACACCCGGATGCTCTTATTCCCCAGATATGATTTGTCTCCGCGGAATAGTTTCTCCGATACATCCCTGCTCTTATACAGTTCGATTGCTTCCTTCGCACTCATCTTTTCCGATGTAACGATACAAAAATATCCTGCCAGATCCAGTTCTCTTTCTACCACACTGCACCGTTCTTCTGGTAGTATAAAAGCCTGACTCTTTTCATCATAATGAAGGTTAAAATACTTCTCAAATCCAGGACCGAATTCCTTTACTTTATTCTGGTACTTTTTCAGATACTGCGTCATCTGGTTGATCCGATTTTCAATCTCTATCCGTTCTGCGCTTTCTTTGGAAATACTATGATACAGATGAAAATAACGCTCTTTTTTATCACTTGCATACAGTTTGTGCCGTATTGTCTTTCCGTAAACTCCATATTCATAGATATTGTTTACCCGCTTATTTTCGAATGTCCCTTTATTTTCCAGGATCAGTTCATTCACAAGGGCAGACATCCCTTTCACCATGATAACAAAACTATACCCACATTTATCCATATATTGTATATTCTCGCAGCTGAAATATCCCCTGTCCAGAATGAATCCAATCTTCTTATAACCATATCCGGATGCTTTATCCAGCATGAACTGAAGCTGGGAGATATCATTCAGACTTCCTGGATATTTTTCATAAAATAATGGTTCCTGATTATGAGTATCATACGCAACTGCATAATTAAATACCGGCTCTCCCATATCTACTTTCGGATGCCCAAATTCAACCATTTTTATGTCTCCAGCCTGACAGTTTTTATTCGTTGAATCATAAGAAATATAAATCTTTTCACGGTAATTCCGTAACTCATGGATCATAAACCCGGTCATACTCATACTCTATATATACAACATTTGACTTTTTTCTCCGTGTGATCTTGCCTTTTACGGTTGGTACTTTCACTAAAAAATCCAGATACATAGCTCCCTCCTTTTAGGCGGTTATCCGTCTAAAATAGGCGTACTATATTTCCCAGTTATCTGCAATGGAAAACCGCAGAAAACCGGGATTTTTTATGATTTTATTTCGTTCTTTTTTCTTTAGGTGGAAAAATTACTGGATGTTCACATGAATTAGGGGTAGTTTAACTCACCATCATTTATTTTTCATCTTCTGAAACTCCCATTATAATATTTCTTAAATCTTCTACTTTACCTATATGATACAATTGGAAAGAATCGCATTCAGAGCAGTTCTAATTCATCTCAGAACTGCTCTTTTTATCTGCTCTGAATCTGATACTTTCCTAATGAATTTTTAGCAGATCAAATAGCAAGCCAACAAGTCTACCTGCGTACTGCCACTATTTTTCGCCCCACCTCAAGCGCTGATACGCCTCCTGTATAAAGTCCACAAACTCCGGACTCATCGTCTCCACGACTTCCTTTCCCACGACATTCCGCAATGCTATCACGCCTACCTTAGACAGCCAACACTTCATAGTACATATCTTTAGCATTGGTACATATAAAATCATTATACATCTTTTTCGTACATCATTTCATTTTTTACAACAAAAGCAGGCGTAAATACTTATCCCTTGTTATTTTGGTATTCTCTCACGAAGCAACTGTTACACGCTATCCCCATCATCTCTTCTAGCTCATCTGGTCGGACAATATAATTTTTAAATCTATCGATTAGATTCTGTGCTAACATGGTCTCTCCTATAATAGCCGGTATCTCTGCTTCAACCGCCATAGCGATGGTGCTACAAGGTTCATAGTAATTTACGTTTTCTCTAACTTTTAACTGCACTTCAAAATTTGGAGATTGCAGTTTTACATGCTCTGCACTCTCAAGATAGGCAAGTATTACTTCCATATTTTCATTCTTAAAATGCGTTATTTCTTCCAACATTCTACTCACTGAAAAATGTGTGACATATATCTGATCAAACCGTTCTAAGAGATCTAACTTCTCTTCAACTGCAAGCAAATATAATCCCCACGTATCGATTGCGATTGATTTATGAATTTCATATTGTAATTTATTCGCAATGCTCTTTGGCGAAAGATGCCACTCTTCTTGTTCAAACAAGCTCTTCGCTGCATTTGCCCCTTGAATGTTGATTCCTCTCCATTCCCGTTCCATATGTGGAGGATACTTTTTCTGCCATACTAAAAATCGTGCCCCTTCATTCGTTAAAAAAACACCTTCATTTTCTGCTTTATCAAACTTACCGAATAATGGATTTTCTTTACTGAAATATTTCCATGCATTTTCACTATCAAGATTACACATATACGCAACCAAAGAAATTCGATGGAACTCATTTTCCGACATCAAGCCCTGCTCAACCAAAACGCTTCTCATTTCTACAAATTCATCCGGATTATTAAAACTATTTGTACACATCATCAGCTCTGATTCCCACAACTCTCTGACTATCTCATCTTTCATTTCATCCTTATGAATCATATAAAAATGCAACGCTTTTTTTAAGTCTCTCCGATAATCGAGAATATAACTGATATATGCTCTAAATGCATATTCCGGCTCGCTTTCTACATACTCTGTATGCTCTGTGAAAAGCGTTTCAAACATAGCATCCGCTTTATCCAACATACTATTTCTTTTATAAAACTGCAAAATTTCCTTCCATAACTCAAAACACGGATTCTTTTTCCAACTATTAATATACCTCTCTTCCGCTTCTTCTGGCTCATGGGAACACTCATAGATAAAGTTTTCAAAAGTTATCACCATTTCCTCTTTCCCATTCTTTCGTATATATTCCAGATGTCGTTCCATATTGAAAATTGTATTCCATCCAAAAAGATATTTTCCCCATCTATAAAGATTGAACAATAAAGCCCTCACCAAAAGCTGCTCTTTTTCATCGATCTTCGCCAGACTCCTTTCTGCCTTATTCAGAACAGCATATAGCTTTTGATCCAAATCCGAATTTCTTCTCAAAACTTCAGGATTTTTAAAATCAAGTATATGAAGCATAGCATGTTCTTCTTCCAATATAGAGAGCAAAATTTTATCCTCTTCTGTCAAATAATGGAACTGTGTCAAATTAATATATCCGGATTGACATACTATTTTTGCATACTTCATTTCAAAATCACGTTTTATCTTCACATCATTCGGTGAATTTTTAATCAAAGTCGGATATAGCGTCAAAATTCGATAATTGTCTTGTTCAAAGAAAAACGTGTCATATATAATGCCTCCCTCTCGTTTCATCATCGCCTGAAGATATAATTCATCTGCTTTATCTAATAAAATCAGGAAGCATTCTCTTGCTTTATAAAGTGAACTGCGATCCACTTTTTCTATCTCTATAGTATTGTCTGCTCTAAGTGCATCATGAATTGCCAAAAGATGATATGCACAGCCAAGCGATTCAAGCACTGCATGATCTTGTCCCAATCGATATGCACGATTTAAGCATCGGACAGATTTCACATATTGCTTATAATGCTCTCCATACACATAGCCCAACATTTGATAGACAAGTGCTTCCGTTTCCATATCTTCAATCTTTATCGTCAAACATTCTTTTTCATCGAGAAATTTTCCAATCGTTTCTTCAACCGGAGCATCTTCAACATAAGCTCGACTGATACTGGCATATACTTCTGCAATTATCTTTACTTTTTCATCCAAATTACCTTTTTGTAAAAGCGCTTCTGTAAACGCGATTATTTCTTTAAACTGTTTCTTTCCAAAATTAAACGTAATCCAACGCAACGGATCATGCCCATCCAAAAAACCTCTCTTCTGCATTTCCTGTTCCAAAGCTTCATACTCATCGTCCAAAAGACAAGCTTCATAACAATATAACAAGTGCTTTATATGCGTACATGCTATCTTCTTACTGCACTTTTCAAAGCGTTGATCCTTTATTGCCATTTTTGCTGTGTTAATCGCATTCTGAAATTTCACATCATCAATATATGCTCTCACCTTTTCGGTCTGCGCAACCAACCATTCGTCATAGAAATCCCTAATTTCTGGCTGTGCTTCGTTACTAATATACGTCGGATTATCCTTTTGGGGTGCAATCTCTTCATTTGGAATTCCAAGTATTCTCGATTCCATCCTTATCTGAAAAAATATTTTCATAATACTTCTTATGGCTTCCATCTTCAGAGCATGCACCTTTCCTCGATAAACGCTTCTTCCAACTCCACTTGTAAATAAGCCAACAATTGTTTTTTCATTTGCTTCCAGACTCCACACAGGTGAACCTGAAAAGCCATTTAGCTCATATACTCGATTGCCAGAGTCTACATGAGCATCTTCTATCTGCCACAATAACACCTCTTTATCATTCGCATTATGAAGTATCCTTCCATATGTACCTTCCACATAATTTAGAAGTTCCTCAATCTCTGTTTCACTTCCCGGAAAGCCCTGTGCCAGCACGCCATCTCCTTTACGTGCTTCACCAATCACATAATCCGTCGTTTCCAAACTTATCTCTTTTTTAATTTCCAAGCAAATGACTGCTGCATCGATGGAATGTTCTATTACTCCTCCTGCGCTCTCACTCACTTTATCGATTGGAGAATACTTTACTTGCTCCCGCATCGCTTCCAGCTTTTCTACCCGATATAGTTCCTGCTCCCGATTTAGCGGAAGTAAAGAATAAATCTGAAATGGTTCTTCCAAGTTATCTAGTACATGCGCACAGGTAAAGATATAAAGATTACTTCCGCTTCCCGGATAAAATAAAACTCCGCTTCCCGACGACGTTCTCTTTTCATCTGTGATGAAAACCGAATACTCTTGCGTTTCCAGTTCTAATTGAGCAATTATTCTTTCTTTGGAAGCTTCCATAAATATTCTCCTTCCTCAAAATGTATCTTTTCCAACTTTGCTTGCTCTTCAATATTCAACATACTCGTCCACCAGTCTGTCGAACCATAAATTGTAATTTCATCATTCCACTTCAAAAGCTTTGCAATTGTCTGCTTATCCGGATGAGTACTTCCATCCGCACAAATCATATAAGTTTGACATTTTATCTTTCCACTCCACTCTTCTGAAAGATTTCGCACGGAACCATGATGCGAAAGCTTTATAAAATCATAGCTACTATTTCCCACAACTTGCAAAATATCCTCCGCCCAAGCGTCTCCCGTAAATAAAAGCTTCTGCCCTTTATATGCGACCTCCATAATGACGCTTGCCCGATTGTTAGGACTGGTATCCTTTCCTTTAATTGGCATATTCATCAACTCTCCAAAAGAATATCCATAGTCAGATGGCTTTCCGAGCACTACATTACCAAGCGGTTGCGGAAACAACCGATATAATGTTTCTTCATCCGGCCATAAAACTCGAAAAACTGCTCCATCTAATTCATAGGTCGTTCCTGCTATCACCGGTTTAACTGGTATTCCTTGTTCTTTGAGTGCGGTATAGACTTCATCGTTTTGTTTCACAGATAACTCTGCATTTTTCCCCATTAAGCTGCCATGATTCATCCAGACTTCTTCGATACTCAGCTTTATTTTATTGCGTAGGTTGTACAGAAGCCCGCCCAGATGATCCATATCTACATGCGAAAGCACCATTACATCAATTTTTTCGTGATTTGCCACGATTTGTTTGCAAATCGCTTCAAATTCTAATCCAAAACGTATCTCACCGCTATCAATTAAAATATTATGCGATATACCAGATGCTCCTGTGTAGCGCAGGCGAAGGCAATCTCCTTTGCCTGCATTGTAATTGAATATTTGTAGCATGTTGCTCCTCCGTGAATCCATCATTGAACCTAATTCCTTCATAGATACAAAAAACATAGTATCTTATATTGCTATTCCAGCATCATCCCTTACCTTTTCTGATGCTAATATATCCATCATACTCGGATTACCCTCTCTAGTACAGCGAATATTAAGTAACTGCTATATTGACTTGTCTGATTTTTCATCTGCGGCGTTGTCGTCAATCGCCGTAGCCACCGCTACGCCTCATTCCTCCGCCTTGCAGCTGAAGAAATCATCCTGCGTCAATATAGCAGAAACTTAATTTTCGCTGTACTAGTATGCATAGAATACATTTTTTAGCATCTTCTTTTACTTGTTCATATGTTCGCAATGCTTCTTTTGCTTGATTAAGTACAGTTCCCATTTTCTCATACTCTTTACATTTTATTTTTTGTTGGCATCGGAACAAATTCCAGCTTTAATTGCATCCCTAATCCCTGTGCAAGTTTTTTCACCATACTCAGGCTGGGATTTCTTGTTCCGTTCTCAATCCGGCTTATATCTGCCTGCGTAATTCCGGTTTTAGCTGATAAATCTTTCTGTGTCATATTCTGCTGCACTCTTGCATCAATCATCGCCTGGATAATATCATATTCCGGTTGCAATGCATCATATTCTGCCTTTACCTCCGGATTCTGCAATGCTCTTTTTTTATAATCTTTATAGCTACTCATTGCCATACCTCCGTTCATAATCTGCTTTATACTTCTTTGCCAGTTCTTTTTCTGCCTTTGGTGTCTTCTGCGATTTTTTTATAAATCCATTGGTCAGTATCGCCTTCTTGCCTACAACAAAGAAATACAGTACTCTTGTAATATCTGATCCCTGCTTGGTGCGAAGCTCAAATATCCCATTCTCCGTTTTTAATATGGCTCACGAAGTAATGGACCGTTCATTTCCAGTAAGTCAATTGTCCGCAAAGTTTTTGCCAGCAACTTAGGATCCAGGGAATCTAATAGTTCCTGCACAGGGCATCTTCTGTATCATATAAAATGCTCTCGTACATTAGAATGCTCCTTCCTCTTTATAATTATAATATGTCGTATTCGACATATTGTCAAGATGATTCCAAACACTTTTTCATAAGAATCTGCTACACAATCTGAAAAATAACGGAATTTTCTTCTATGCTTATATAATTGGAACGCATACATAAAAATGACTCCCCATGAAATATGCTTAATATAAATCATGTGAGAGTCTTGTTATTATACTAATCTTAATGCGATATGTTCTATATCTTCCTCTAACTTTTTTAAATCAGCTGTCCACTGTTCTGATTCCAGAAGAATATTTTTTATTTCATTATAAGTATCATCATTTAAAAGATTTGTCGCTTTAGTTGCTGAATAGGACATATCTGGTAAACAATTTTCCATTATTTTTCGTAATCTGTTTTTGTATTTCTTTTTAAATCCCTCTTCTTTTAAATCAGTTTCAATCTCCATTAAACGCTCTTTTAATGATTCCCACTCTTCCATTCTTGGAACCATCACTCGCCGAATATCATTGAGTCCTATTACATCAATCGTACTTTCTCCAATTCCACCGGAATCAATTGCTTTAAATCTGAAACGATTAGCATTTACGATTCCGAGATATTCCCTTGGTTCATTTTCACATGGATTAATAATTTTTTCCTCACGATTATTTTTCTTTCTGTTACATCGTAAACAAGATGGAAAAAGATTTTCCCAGTTTACTACCTCATCTGGATTTTTAGACTTCGGCAAAAAATGGTCGATTGTCGCATCTTTAGATTCTATCTCTAACCTACACTCACAATAAGAACATTTTCCATGACTCATATCAAGCATAGCTTCTTTTAATGGCTTCTTAATTTTAGTTGAGTTCCAGACATCTTTATCCCTATCTTCTGCATACAACTTTTTTAATTCTTCACAGACTTCATCTGTGAGTTCTTTTGGTCTTTCTCCTCGTTCAAGCTTTATCATCTGCTTCAATCATCTCCATATCCAGTTTTAAAATCTTACTTTCGTTACTTCCTGGACTCACCATTTCCTTTAACTCATCATAAAGCATTTTTGCTTTTTCATAATCTTCCTCATCCATTGCTGCTGAAAATTCTTCTAAATGTTGAGTCGAGTAGGCTTTACAAAAAAAATCGCTGCTTCTCACCGGCAACTTTCCCTTCCGGCAAAAAACAGCAAAATATCCCACATGGAGGCATGACATGAAAAAAGATACGAACTTACTAAACACACAGGATGTCCGGGCTGAGGCAGCCACTGCACTTACACCGAATGCGACCAACGGCGAAAAGATCAAAGCTCTGCGAACCGCACAAGGTATGAGCATGGCCGAACTCTCCAGACGAGCATCCATGTCTGATCGTGCCATCCGCTATATCGAAGCCGGCGAACGCGAACCAAGCGTGGACGCAATCCAGAAGATTGCTGCTGCTCTTGGTGTCACGACCGACTACTTTATGGATGATGCCACCTTCCAGAAGGAACTCAGCGATGACCAATTCTACGCTGATGTCCGTAAGAAGTATGGCTCCCGCGGTGTAGCGCAGGCAAAGAAAATAAAAGAACAGACCTCTGCCCTTTTTGCAGGCGGCGAGCTGTCCGAAGAAGATCAGGCTAATTTCATTAAGGAAATGGAAGCCCTCTTCCTTGACGCAAAAGAAGAGGCAAAAAAGTTTACTCCTAAAAAATATCTGTAATTGAATTGCAGAGGAAAGGAGTCGCTGTTGGACAACTTTGCTATTACTGCCGCCGACGCTGTAAGCCGCCGATACAAAAGCAATGACCCGGAAGCTATCATTGCCCAGCGCGCCATTAAAATTAAAGACATCCGGTTCTGCGAAGAGCTCCTTGGGTTTTACACGGTGCTTCTAAATTGCGAATACATCGGCATCAATCCAAACTGCTCAAAGCAGCAACGCAGATCCGCACTGGCTCACGAACTTGGGCACGCTATCTTTGACCGGAAACATGCGGCATCCGGTCAGGCTTTCCAAGATACATATTTTTATAGTCTCAGCAACGCAAAAGCAGAACGCAGGGCGAATACGTTTGCTGCTGAACTGCTGTTGTCAGATGATGATGTGCTGAAACCAATCGGCTTCTATGAATTTAATGCCGACAGGCTTCAGATGGAGGCTTCTCTGCCAACCCACTGCTCCAGCACATACCGTGCCTTGAAATACCACGAGCTTCTGCAAGACTTTCAATACACGCATACAGGATTCGCCACCCTTGAGGAGATTGCACAGGTGGCTGGAGTCGAAAAAAACTTTGTTGATTTTAAACTGAACATTCTTACCGCAAAAGGGTACCAGCTTCCTGCTGTGCCGGAGCTTAAGAGCAACTTTCTGAAAGATTCCATGAAAAATTGCTCTAAGTGCTATGATTAAACATGGAGGTGACTGCTTATGACAAAAGAACGAGTCTATGTAAAGGTATCCTCCGACTTTGATTCTACAGGCTATATGCAGCCGACATCGATCACTTGGTCGGATGGACGTACCTTCCCAATCGAAACTGTGCGTGATTTCCGCCCTGCCGGAACCGCAGACAACGGTTACTCTGGTGACTGCTTTACTGTGCTCATCCAAGGGCAGGAAAAGCATCTGTTCTTTGAGCATCTTGATCCACACTTCAACGGTCGGTTAGGCCGGTGGTTCGTTGAGAGATCCGGACATTAACAGCAATATAACAAGGACATAGTCAGAAAGGAGGGAACCACACGATGCAACGCACATATCTTGCAATAGATCTTAAAAGCTATTACGCGAGTGCGGAATGCGCTGCTCGACACCTCGACCCGCTTACTACAAATCTGGTCGTAGCAGATTCCTCCCGCACTGAGAAAACTATCTGTCTCGCTGTGTCTCCTTCCCTGAAAGCCTATGGCATTCCGGGTCGCGCCAGACTGTTCGAGGTCGTGCAGAAGGTCAAGGAGGTCAATGCGAATCGGTTAAGGGAAGCGGTACGACTTAGAAAAGCCGTGTATAAGGACGGTAGGCCATTCTTCTCCTCTGCTTCCTATGATTCCTTATCGATTGCCGCCGACCCATCACTCGAACTCTCTTACCTTGTTGCACCACCCCGGATGGCATATTATGAAAAGGTGTCGCGGCAGATTTATGGCATCTATCTGAAATACATTGCCCCGGAGGACATCGTGGTATATTCCATCGACGAGGTGTTCATCGATGCCACCTCGTACCTATCCCACTATAATATGACCGCACACGACCTTGCCATGACAATGATCCGGGAAGTGCTTTATACGACCGGCATCACTGCCACCGCCGGGATTGGTACCAATCTATATCTGGCGAAGCTGGCAATGGACATCACTGCCAAACACGCTGCGCCTGACAAGGACGGAGTCCGCATCGCTGAGTTGGATGAAGAGAGCTTCCGCTATCTCCTCTGGGATCACAAGCCTCTCACAGACTTCTGGATGACTGGTCCCGGTACCGTCAAGCGACTAGAAAAGCACGGCATCCATACGATGGGCGAGCTGGCATATTTCAGCACCGTCAATCAGGATATCTTATATAATGAATTCGGTGTTGACGCCGAACTGCTGATTGACCATGCCTGGGGGCTGGAGCCCTGCGGTATGAAAGAAATCAAAGCCTACAAGCCCAGCACCAACAGCATCTCCGAAGGTCAGGTACTCTCCTGCCCTTACCCATATGACAAAGCCAGAATCATTGTCATGGAGATGGCTGACAGCTTAGTATTACAGTTGACGGACAAAGGTCTGGTTACGGACAGCCTGACACTGGATGTGGGCTATGACCGTGAAAACTGTGACAGCGGCAAGTACAGAGGTCCGGTACACATTGACCACTACGGCCGCACTGTTCCGAAAGGTGCTCATGGCAGCACAAAACTGGATAATCCGACCAACCTCGGAAGCATCCTGATCTCTGCCACAACTGAGCTGTTCGAGAGAATAGCTGATAAAACCCTGACGGTAAGACGGATCACAATAGCTGCCAACCGTGTGGTCAAAGATGAGGGATTCTTCCAAGTTGACCTATTCACGGACACAACCAAACTGGAAAAAGAGAAAAAGCTACAGAATGCGATGCTGGGTCTCAAGAAGAAGTTCGGCAAGAACGCTGTACTAAAAGGAACCAACTATCTGGACGGCGCTACGATGAGAGAAAGAAATCAACAGATAGGCGGCCACAAGGCCAAGTGAGGAGGGAGAACATGGACTACAAGAACACACCGGAAGGCAGATCCGTCCAAAGTAAGTATGGCAAAATACTCCATGCTTCCCGCCCGGAGCCGCCACATAATCATCCCCGGATGCCGATGTCAAATCGCGCTAAAATCTTCTCTCCTTTTGCCGCCTTGCGAGGCTATGAGGATGAGATTACTTCTGAAGGCAGAGATCATCTCAAAGGAAACAGAATCGAGCTGTCTGAAGAAGGCAAGCAAGCTCTGAGCCAAAAGATCAGCCAGCTTCGAAAAGGACAAGAGCTCACAATAAAATATTTCACGGACGGCTACTATGAGAATGTAGCCGGAGTATTGGATGCTGTGGATGCGATAACTAAAGAACTACGAATTTACACAGGATTTATAAATGATACCGGCAAAGAGCTGCCGACCATTATTGCATTTGAAGATATATTAGAGATTGGGGTGAATATGACTTGAATTACTACTTTTGCGATGCCTGCCGCTACTGCTTCTCTGCAGAGAAGCTACCCGACCGTTGTCCTGACTGTGGAGCGGTAGCACACAATAATAAAAAGGCAGTACGGCCGGCGAGTAAAACGGAAATCGAGGAATTGCTCAAAATACAGAAAGAAGATAAGGAGGACACACAAAATGAAAGCACATAAATATTGGTCACTCGGCGCACTTGCCTGCATGGCAGGGTGCTTCTACACAGGCTGCAAGAAACTGATGCAGGCTCATAAGTATTTCGCTTGCGGCTCTCTGGTCTGCATGGGCATGGCAATCTACTCAGGCCACAAAATTGCACCAAAAAAGAAAAAAGCTGAAAATCCTGAAAAATAAGAACACACGCCCTCGCCGTAACAAGCGAGGGCTTTTTTGAACTCCAGGAGTTCATTTTATTTCCGTTACAAACTATATACTTCCATCATAAGTCGTATCCCGACTTTCAGTCCTTCCTCAAAAGCGGTCTTCTCCCATGCGCAGCACACCGTCCCCTGCCGGTCCATGATCTTTTCCCAGAGCGGAATCTTATCTCCTACATAATCATCTACCAACCTATCCATACCATCTAGCCCACGCAGCCACTCTTCCAGCTCCTTTTCCTTGGCCTTTGCAGTTTTCCCGGCAACTGTGTTTTTCTCTACTGGATTATTCTCCGTGTAATGCTCGTAGATCAGATCCAGCAGGTTCTCCACCGGCGGGTAATACTCCGGCTCTGTTTTCTTCAAATACTCCTCCAGCATTTCCTTCAATTTTTCTATAATGCTACCATCCTTCCCAACTGAGATTCACATCCTCAGTTATGGCACATATTACCGCACACTTCTGTACATAGCAACCTATTTTTTGCGGGTTTTCGGATGTCCCATCTTCTCCTTCACTTCATCCGGCACATCAATCAGTCCAAACCGATAGAACATCCCATAAATGTAAGTCACTCCCCGGATATTGCCCAGAGCTTTGGGTCTCTCTACTACTTCTTCTTTTATATTTCCCAGTGCCAAAACTATAGAACTCCATGCCAAACTCTTACTCTTCTCCCGGCGGTCGATCCACAGCTCTTTCGTGTACTCGCCGTTCCTACCTTTTTTTATTTCGTAAGAGAATGGCAACCCGGAGTAGGTTTTGAATTTTATCCCGGCATAGGCCAGAACCACACCCCAGAGGTTTTCTTCTGTCGGATGAGCCCTCCACAGCTTCATTGCTCTGTATCTTCTCTGCCGCTCTGCTCCGACACTGATCTTTTCTTTCTCTGTACTTGGGAAGTACACGCCTTTTTTATAAGGCAGGTACGAAGTGACGGAGGCTTTGGAGAGTTTCAGGGTGTTTGCAGTTGAGAGTATGGAGGTTTTATAGTCCTGTGTTTCTCTGTATTCTTCAAAAGTGTTTTTTACTTTTTCCGCCACTTCTGATTCATACACACCTGCCGTGATGAGCAGCTTCCGTACCTTGATGGGGTTTAGAGCCAGAGCATCGCCGATGGCCTGCAAGGACATCTCAGAATTATAAAGCGCCACAGCCGCATCCATCTGCTCTTTCAAATTCTTTCCGGCATCGTACTCCGGCTTCAGCTTCTTCCGACCGCCGCCGGGTTTTCTTGTTTTCTTCATTTTACTCATGCAGCTCCAGCGGCAGACCATCCGGGTCGTGGAAGAAAGTCATCTTCTTGCCGGTGTAATCATCCACGCGGATTGGCTCACATTCAATGCCAACTTCCGCCAGTTCTCTGACCGTCTGCTCCACGCTATCAACGCAGAACGCAAGGTGACGTAGGCCACAGGCCTCCGGGCGGTTCACACGCTTCGGAGGGTTTTTCTCAGCGAAAATCTCCAGTTCTGTGTGCTCATTGACACGTAAATCCAGCTTCCAATCCTCGCGTTCCGGGCGGTAGTTTTCTCTGATGACAGAAAAGCCCAGCTTGTTCACATAGAAATCCTTAGCTGCTTCGTAGTCAGATACGATAATTGCAATATGATGTACTTTTGATAAATTCATTTTGTGTCGCGCTCCATTTCTTTAAATTTTGCTCTTCTTTTATTTTCGTTATAAACTATATGACAACCTTCAAAAATTACCGTGTGAACTCCTGGAGTTCAGTTTGTCCACACGGCATTTATTTTTTTTCTTGGGTTCTTGTTATTTCAGCTTTTCCAGAATCTCATCCGCACTCATCCCGCTTGCCAGCAGCTTCTTCAGCACAGCCTCTGCTTCGGTCTTCTTTGCTTCTTCAGCAGCCTTAGCATCGGACTTTGCCTTCTTCGCTTCCAGGGTTGCCACTTCTTTTTCGGCCTTCTTCAGAGCAGTCTTCTTCTCTTTTAATGTGTTCTTCTGCTCTTCAATCGCTTTCTGGATGGATGCGATCTCAGCAGTCAGGGAAGTGATATATTCCTGCTTCTCTGCGATCTGGGATGCGTAGTCATTATTAGTTTTGGGACGGTTTTTGCTGCCTTTCGTTCTGGGCATCGTGATAACCTCTTTCCTTTATTAGTTGTTTAAGTATAGCACTGTGTTGGGGGACGGGCAATATCATGAATTCGCAGTATAAAAATCCAAATATTTATGCTGTGTCTCACAGTATTTGATATAGCTTGTCATCAAAGAAAGGCATTGCACTCTGTCTACTTTTAATCCAGACGGGTGTGCCAGTTCATTGCGAGTTAATCTTAAATATGTAGCATATATTGCCTTTGCCGCATTATCAAGCGAAGGCGACAAACCCTTCACTGTCGGATATTTAATCTGATTTGTAGTCGCATCTTTCAACTTAAGAACTTCTAGCAATATGTTTTCATATTCCGCATACCGCTGCGAAACCACATTCTTCCCCTGTAAAGCATTTACATAAGTTGCTTGTAATGTCGGTTCTTTATTAGCAAGAAAGCTTTCCATTTTTTCTATAAGTTGCGTTGCCAAATACTCACCAGCCAATCCAAGCATAATAAGTGCTGATTCAAACGCATCTGCATTATAGCATTTTAAACTTTGTTCAATATAGAATTTTTCCCATTCATCAATAGATGAAATCGAAGAAATCTTCTGCATATAGGCATCTGGGTCATATGGAAAAATATCGCGTTCTTCTATACATTTCAATCCATATTTCGTAACATGAAAATATGGAAGGCTATCTCCGTAACCACCAATTGCACCAGGAGATAAAATATTATGATATGTCATCAAATGAACTTCTTCATTAAACAAATCCAGATTATCATTATCTAAATTTGTATTGCTCAGATAATATGGATATTCACCCGGAACTCCCCATGCCATTGTCGGGATTTCTACCACTTTTTCTATCACGCCATGTTCAATGCCGATATACTCGACTAATGCTCGCAGAGCTGAAACAGTTCCCCTATAGCCGTACATTTCAAATGTCTTTTTCCAAGGAGTCTTTTCTGGATTTTTTTCTGCAAGAGCTTCAAATATCAAATTTCTCATTTCAAGACTTGTCATTACGAAATCCCTCCAATCTAACAGATTTCTTTTCTCACATCTCAGCCGATCATAAGATCGTTGCCCGCTGCTCACCACGGAGAGGTGTGTGATATTATTAGAGCAGCGTAGGGAGCATCCGCTCCCAGTATATCACAATTTCATCCAGTTTTACAGATGCTTTCTTGCCTTCATCGCCGCACAATACATCAATCCACCGATCATTCCACCGACTGTGTTATAGAAGATGTCTGATAGCTGGAACGTTCCTAAGCGAAGCAATAATTGCAGCATTTCTATGCTTATCGAAAAGATAAATGCTATCTTTCCGCTATACCACAGTATCTTCTTCCAACTGTTTCCTATCTTCTCTCCGAACGTCCACATCACTACTGCTGAAAATGGCACCATCATAATTACGTTCTCGATGCACTCGGTGGTCAGCTTCTGTTCGCCATTCACAGTCTCCCAGATGCCCCAACCACCCATGACATCGGACAAAGGATTTAGCCATAGATTACGGTTTAGTAACGTCCTAAACAAAATCATCGATGTTACAAAAGCCAGCAAGAATAACTTCCGAAAGAACACGCTCCCCTTGAATTTTTGATACCAGGTCACTATGGCACTCTTCCATCCTTTGCCAGCCTCTTCAGGTTCATATGCATATAGATAGAAGAACATGGCAAAGAATGAAAGCAGGAGCGAGAATCCAAACGGCTCGTACAAAGCAGTCAGGATGTTTGTGAGAATTTTGGCTAATACCTTTATTGCTTCCATTACAGATCACTGAACAGATCAGCCTTGTATACGCCGTTCTCCAGCATCTTCTTGAAGCTGTCCTTTACAGCTGCGACATCTTCATGGTAGGTCATACCATACCAGGTATCGTTGGTTTTCAAAACCTTTACAAACATCTTTCCCTGCTCTAGAGCGTGTCTGAAAAACATTTTAAATTGTTTATTTTAACCAAATTAATA
>NZ_JAJDMI010000126.1:0-1295 GCF_020593505.1 Blautia sp. DFI.3.45 | reverse complement strand
CCTGCCCTCCGACAAGTAAGAGCGATAATCGGCAGAACCGCAAGATATAAAAAGAAATTAACCGCAGTAATCTGCAAGGCTGCTTTTAGAGCTAAGGAAATCTCAAAGCCGGAAAATCCCACAATCATTTCTGCTATGATTGTAAACAGACTGCATATTAGCCCGAAAATAATAGACAATACGCTACACACAATCAATTTTCCGATCAACAGTTTCTTAAAAGAGATCGGCACAGTCAGAATATTTTTCAATGTGTCATCCGTCTGCTCACGAGAAATCATATATCCAGCAATTAGGCTGATACACATCGGAAAAATCATGGACATATTGTTTTTGATGACCTGTTCTGTAAGATAGGCGAAATCCCAAGCGGAACCATCATTCGCCATAGAGGTAAACAAGGTCAGCAGGACGGATAGGAGCATGAGTGCAACGCCCGCCCAAAGGATATGGTACCTTTTCAATTTATAAAATTCTGTTTTTACAATGCGAACCATGTTTATTCCCCCCTCCGCTTATATAGTCTGTCAATCAGTAAGAACGAAACGAATGCCATAATCCCAAGAATGAATACAACTTGAAATGTTGAGGGAATTAGCACTGTCATTTGCTCCAAGTCCATTTTTATTCCATGAGCCGCCATATCTCCCGCACTCCAAAATGTAGTCAGTGGCGTGGGCAGAAACCATAATATAGTTTTAGGCAGTGTGTCAAACAATGCCGTAGCACTCATGTTCAGAACACTGTAAAAGACACACAGTAAAATGGAAAAAACATAGGTCTTACTGAAAAAGACAACAAGGACAATCAACGGGAGTGTTCCTGCCGTAATGAAGATCCCCGTTTCAACCGCCAAAAACAGCTTATAACCAATTCCATAAACTTCTAATGTTCCAATTCCGCAAAGAATTGTTGCAATGGTAGAAGCCACGCAAAAAACAATTCCAAAGATAAAAAGGACAATAATCTTTGCAAGTACCATTTGCGTGCTGGTTACGGGAATTGTACGCAGATTTTTGAATGTATCGTTGTCGCGTTCCATAAAAAACAGGATAGCGGCAATCACTCCGATAATGCAGGGCAGTAAAAACTGGATACCATATCCCAACACCATGTTAAATAGTCCATCGAAAGCATCTGCCCGATCCGTATATCGTTCCATCATAGAGGGCGTTGTCATCAGATAAGTCAGCGGGATTGGAAACAGGAACGCAGCCAGAATAATCAGCGGAATAAATTTCTTCCGTTTCAATTTCAAAAATTCGCATTTGATTAGTTTAAGCAATTCCTTCGCC
>NZ_JAJDMI010000125.1:0-1302 GCF_020593505.1 Blautia sp. DFI.3.45 | reverse complement strand
AAAAGGAAAAAGAAAAGAAAAAAGCCTGACAGAAGAAATGATTTGTTGGAGGAAAAGAGATGCAGACCGTATCCAGCTATGGCGTAGAATTACGAAAACAGAATATCCCAGTCCGCCAGACACTGGAAATCTACCGGTCTGCGGTCTGTTACCTGACAGAAATATATGAGCAGGTGTGGGAAGAACTGGCAGAGATACCGGATGCCAAAAGGCGGTTTAATGCTGCAGAGCATCTGGTGCATACTACAAAAAAGAATCCTGCACGCTTTGATTTTGATCTTCGCTTTCCGAAGATGCCGTCCTACCTGAGGCGAGCCGCAATCCAGCATGCATTGGGAAGTGTATCTTCTTACGAAACACGGATGGATCTGTGGGAAAAGTCAGGAGAAAAAGCAGGGAAACCCAGACTGGCGTATGAGAATCATGCCATGCCTGTTTTTTATCGTGATGTCATGTACAGAGAGGAAAAAGAAGGAAAAGACGAAGCATACCTGAAACTGTATGATGGTCATGACTGGAAATGGTTTTGTGTGCGTTTAAATCACACAGATATGGAATATCTGCGCAGGAACTGGTCGGGGAAAAAGGCATCAGCCCCGACACTGGAGAAAAGGCACCATAAATATTTCCTGCGTTTTTCTTATACGGAAGAAGTGACACTTACGAAGACACCGGTAAAAGAACAGATCATCTGTAGTGTGGACTTGGGAATCAATACCGATGCGGTCTGTACCATTATGCGGGCAGACGGAACTGTCCTGGGGAGAAAATTTATCAATCATCCCAGTGAAAAAGACCGGATGTACCGCACACTGGGCCGGATCCGAAGATTCCAGAGGGAACACAGCTCTGCGCAGTCACGGGGAAGATGGGCATATACGAAACGCCTGAACATAGAGCTGGGAAGAAAAATTGCAGGTGCGATCGTAAAAAATGCAGAAGAGAACCATGCAGATGTGATCGTATTCGAGTATCTGGAAATGCAGGGAAAGATATCCGGAAAGAAAAAACAGAAACTGCATCTGTGGAGAAAACGGGATATCCAGAAACGCTGTGAGCATCAGGCACACAGAAAAGGAATGCGGGTATCCAGAGTCTGCGCATGGAATACGAGCAGGCTTGCATACGATGGCTCCGGAAGTGTGTCCCGTGACCCGAAAAATCACAGTCTTTGTGTATTCCAGACAGGAAAAAGATATAACTGTGACCTGTCGGCATCGTATAATATCGGAGCAAGATATTTTATCAGAGAACTTTTAAAACCCCTTCCGGTAACGGAAAGGTCTTTGCTGGAGGCAAAAG
>NZ_JAJDMI010000124.1:0-1358 GCF_020593505.1 Blautia sp. DFI.3.45 | reverse complement strand
AGTCTCCATACTGCTTTTTCGTTTGCACCACCTTCGATTCTTTCCTTAACGATTTTAATGTCTCTATTATACCATAATGATACTATTATAAAAAAGGAAAAAGAGCTCCTTCGAGCTCTTTTGATTCAGTTCTGTAAACTGGAAGTTGATGAGCCAACAGACTATTATTTTTCGTTGACTTTAAGTTCAAGGATATCCGGACGTGCATAATGTCCAATCGCATCATGCTCCATCTTACAGGCGGCAGGCAGGCTCATATCGAGCTCTGCATAGATGATGGTTTCTTCATCCCAAACCGGCTTTGTCAAATAATGACCATACGGATCAATGATGCAGCTTCCGCCTCTGCACACAAATTCCGGAAGTTCCGATACGATATTGCGCTCACACAAGTCAGAAGGATACGAACTGCGTCTGATAATCATATCAGCATTTACAAAGAAACATTTCCCCTCGATTGCAATGTGCTGAATAGTGGCTTGCCATTCTGGATTGTCATTGGTGTTTGGCGAAATATAAATGGTGATTCCCTTTTGATAGAGCGCTACCCGAGCAAGCGGCATATAGCTTTCCCAACAGATCATGCTGCCGATTGGTCCCCACGGTGTTTCAGTAACAGGGAAATAATCCTTATTCGCATCTCCCCATACAACACGCTCAGAGCCTGTGGGCTTCAACTTTCTGTGTACCTTATATGACCCGTTCGGTTCAAAAATGACATTGCTGTTGTAGAGCGTTCCACTAACAGCGTCTCGCTCGGAAAATCCAAGGCTGATGTATGCCTCCGCTTTTTTGGCTGCCTCTGCGAGTTGTTGGAACTCCGAATCTCCGGCAACAACAGAGGCATCGTAGTATCGTTTCCAGTCTTTTCGTCCCTCATCGCTTCGTTTTCCCATGCTAAAACCGAAATTCATTCCAACAGGATATCCCGGAATAAACAGTTCCGGGAAAACAATTAAATCCGGTTTTTGGCTTGCTGCTTCACAAATATATTGAAGTGCCTTTTTAAGTGATGCGCTTTTGCTGAACATAACAGGCTCTGCCTGTACTAATGCGATTTTACAAGTGGTTTTGATATCCTTCATAACGACAATTTCACTCCTTTACAAATTCCGATTGTTCTAATTATTTTTAGTTCCACCTTCTTGCCCCTCGGACAAGAAGTATCCCTCGCTTTCAGCTCGGTCAATTCCGATTGAGATTTCACCCGTTTTGTAAGCTGATTTTCTTTCCAGTCAATTGTGGAATCCACCTGGCATATAAATCACAGAGTGGCTGTGACTATTTTCCAACCCATATTTTCGTGACATGCTCCCACCACTTAAATCCCAGATTTTGAAGTGGGGGCTTCTTGCTCA
>NZ_JAJDMI010000123.1:0-1456 GCF_020593505.1 Blautia sp. DFI.3.45 | reverse complement strand
GGGAATTTAGGCAGCGAGTGAAATCGCTGCCTATTATTATGGTTTTACAAAGAAGGGAGTTGGTTATGAGAAGATCTTTGTATTTCAGGAGCATCCTGTTTGAGATATTTGGACAGGTTTTGATGTATCAATTCCAACTCTTTTATTTCTTGCTTAAAAGAAACGTATTGAGTATTTAGTGATTCCTTTCTGGAAATAAGATCTGCAATTTGCTCTTGTAACTTATTGGAATTAAGATGTTTCAGGTCTATACCATTTTCCTGTAAAATATGTTCAGCACCAGCGAAAAGAATAATTTGAGATTCATATTTACGGAAATAACGATCTGGATCTTTGGAACTTTTATAATGGTCATCGTAAATTTTATTTTTCTGATATTGTTTGGCATATTTTAGCATTTCTCGAAGATGACGTATCTGAGACTCGAGAGAAACAACAGAGGTATTTACCTCTTTTTGCTGCATATGTAACAAGGCTATGCGGTCTTCAAGTTCTGAAAAATTATGTAGATTATGTGTGAACATCTTGTTATATTCAGCAGAGACAATTTTTAAATTTTCCTTATTTGCCCATTTCTGAAGTCCAATGTTTCCTGCTATATTGGGAGCATTGGTATCTATTAATTTGTTATGAACAGAAGGAAAAATAGCTTTCTGACGTTTATTTTCAATGCGTTCTTTGATACGTTCTTTAGTAAAATTTTTTCCTAAAGATTTAGCACTTCCACGCACTGGACGGGACATATCGGGAGAACGAAAGGTAATGTATTTTCTGCTGCTTTCGCCAAATTCTGCGTTTTTTATTTCATATCCTTTAGCTTCCATAAATGCAAGAAATTCTGAGTAAGTGGAAACAATTCGGATTGTCTGGTTGATATCTTTTCGCAGCTGCGCTTTTTTACTGGATTCAGATTTATTTGCAGCCCATTCATTGTATTTCATTCCTTTTTTACCATCTGGCATAATTGTGGACAGGTTATGTTCCTGGCATAAAGTGTCGCTGAGATTTCGTATTTTCCAGTAATTCTTTTTACAGTCATGGTAATGAGAAAAAGTGATGTTATCTGCAGAACAGAAAATTAAATGGTTATGTACATGACCTTTATCAGTGTGTGTTGTCAGAACATAGGAGTATTTTCCCTCCAGTAAGCGATCCGCAAGTTCTTTGCCAATTTGATGGGCTTTTTCATAGGAAACTTCACCAGGGGAAAATGCCTGAATCAGATGAAATGCCTTATTTGTATTGTGCGGATCTCTGCAGTCATGTGTATGATCCAAAGTGTATTTAAAGTCAAGAGCGGCTGTTTCGGGAGAGCAGGCAAAGGAAGAAATATATAGATTCTGGTCAGTTTTATCTGGATTGCAGATGTATTCTATTGCTTTATCAACGGTTGTTTTGATACCATGGATTTTTGTAACTGCCATATTTTTTCCATTAACTCCTTTATATCGTCCAG
>NZ_JAJDMI010000122.1:0-1611 GCF_020593505.1 Blautia sp. DFI.3.45 | reverse complement strand
AACAGCCTGCAAATAAAAAGTCAAGGCTAAATTGAAAGAATATTGAAAAATTTATACAGGTTGAAAATTGGGTATCAAAATTAGACCACCACGCCAGTGCTGGTCTGAAAATTTTGGTGGATAATTAAGACTCTGGAAGAGATGCGAGATATTCTTTCACTCGTCCGTAGTAGATTCTTAGAAACTTGTTGGCACCTGCAGTCATATAGACATAGTAAGGCTTGCCTTGAGCACGTTTCTTATCTAAGAACTGATAAACAGGATCATCTTGAGGATGCGTTTTAATTAGGACATCCATTACCTGAAATAAAGTCTTTCTTAGATCAGCGGAACCTCGTTTTGAGGTAGGAACACTTTTTTGTTCATAGGTTCCGGATTCATTAACACCGGGATCTACACCGGCAAATGCAGTAATAGCACTTTTGTGAGTGAAACGGGAAACATTTCCAATCTCAGCCATCAACTGAGGACCAAGTGAAGTTCCAACACCTTTCATAGCCATAACGACAGGATACTCCGGGAGTTTGGATGCAGTTTCATTCATGAGAGTGCGTAGTGACTCAACAGTTGTAGAGGCACTATTAAGCTGGTCTACAGCCTGCTTGATAATAAGCTTTGTAATGGCATCCTTTGGAAGTACAGGAACAAGTTCCTTTGCTTTTCCATAGATTTCTTCAGCTTTTGACTGACTGAAGTTGTACTTCTTGCGTTTGCACCAGTTTTGATAATGGTCGATAAAGGCATTCAGGGACATTTTACGGACACAGTCCACATGCCAGTATGTAGATGCAAAATCAACCCATTTCTGGCTGCCGTCACTGCGTGCAGGACTGTCAAAGTAAGTATTAACACCAGGATAGGTTTGGTCAAGGATGCCGATAAGATTATTTTTCATAGCTGTCTTATGCTTCATGTAAAAGCCGAACTGGCGATTCATGGTTTTGAGCTGATTGCGTAATTCATCCATAACATTATACTGTTTAAGGTTTTGCCATTTGTCAAGAGCATATCGGGCAATCTTAACAGCATCCGCTTTGTCAGATTTCACTTTACGAAGAGAATCATTATCAAAGTCTTTGATAAGTTTTGGGTTAATGGCACTGACGAAAAGATTTGCCTCCAAAAGCTGATGAGCGAGGACTTCATAATAACGTCCTGTGTGCTCCATTACGATTCGAGACTCACCTTCAACAGAGTTGATGAGTTCTATAAGTGAATGGATATCGCTGGCTGTGTGTTTGATTTCGAAAGGTGTGGAAACAATTTCACCGAAAGGCCGCATAATAGCAACCACACTTTTACTTTTAGAAACATCGATACCTACTGCGTTCATAAATTGTCACTCCTTAAGATTATTGCAATGGATAAGTACCAGTTTTACTCATTGCCTATTCAATCTACTGTGGTGTGACACGAATGCACCTAAGGTGATTCAACCTGCATAAAACGAACGCTGCGAATGAGGAACTGGTTATCAGTCTGTTTTACGGACGCGAAGTCCAAGGAAGAAAAAGATATCCAATTGCTACCTACATTCTAACAGCTTAAGCAACAAGATGGATAATTCCTTACTGGATGTAAGGGATATTAACCATAAATATATTGTAGTAG
>NZ_JAJDMI010000121.1:0-1632 GCF_020593505.1 Blautia sp. DFI.3.45 | reverse complement strand
ACCCCAATGTGGTCAACTTAAGCCCAGAATGCTGAAAATTCAACGATTCTGGGCTTATATTCTGGATTTTTTTATATAAATATCTTGACATATCCTCCTAAATATGTGGTTTATAGATTAAGCAATATTACGTTACCAGCGAAATATTTATCTATTCCAATACGTAGGAGGTATGCCATATGAATCGAACTAATATTTGTAAAAATATCGTCCAATCCATTAAAGATTATATCACAGATCAAGTTAAACTGGAACCCCATCGGGTGGAAAAACATTTTGTACGGCGAAGAAAACTTTCACTTTTGCAAGTTATTATTTATCTGTTCTTCTCTTCAAAAGCTTCCATGTTCCAGAATCTTTCACAGATCAGAGAAGAACTGGGCACGCTTTCTTTTCCGGATGTTTCAAAACAGGCACTTTCCAAAGCCAGACAGTTCATTAATCCTTCACTGTTCAAGGAACTTTATTATCTTTCTGTTGATCTGTTTTACAGCCAGATCCCTTCAAGAAAGCTGTGGCAGGGTTATCATCTTTTTGCAGTAGATGGTTCCAGGATCGAACTTCCGAATTCAAAATCAACTTTTGATTTCTTTGGCGAAATGTCCAGCTATCCTGATCCAAACCGACGTTATACCATGGGACTGGCTTCAATAATTTATGATGTTCTGGATGATTATATCCTTCATGCATCTATCCATAAATTTCTTTCCTCTGAACGAGCAGCTGCATTAGAACATCTTAAAGTTCTTGAAGATATGGGACTATATAACAACAGTATTATTATTTTTGACAGAGGTTATTATTCAGAAGATATGTTCCGCTACTGTGTAGAGCATGGGCATCTCTGTGTTATGAGACTGAAAGAGGGAATCAATTTATCTAAAAAATGCAATGGTGATATGATTTCCATTCTTCAGGGAACTTCAAAAGAAGGTACTTCCGATGTACCCATACGTGTCCTTGAGATTCCGCTTGATGATGGCACAAAAGAATATCTTGCAACAAACCTGTTTGATCCTGCTGTTACAAAAGATATGTTCCGGGAACTTTACTTCTACAGATGGCCTGTAGAACTTAAGTACAAAGAACTAAAAAGCCGCTTTGCCATGGAAGAGTTTTCCGGTGCTACTGCAGTGTCTATACAGCAGGAATTTTATATAAATATGCTTTTATCGAATCTGGCCTCTCTTATAAAAAATGAAGCAGATGAAGAAATACAGATTTCTGCCAAAAGCACAAATAAGTTCCGTTATCAGGCCAATCGTGCATTTATCATTGGACGGATCAAAAGTATTGTTCCCAAAATACTCTGCGGACTGTTTGAGCTTTCAATTATTGAACAGTTATATAAAGATGCTGTACGTTGCAGATCACAGCTTCTGCCCGGAAGGTCATTTCCAAGGAAGAAATTGAAATCCAAGGGACGTTCACATTTCCGAAATAAGAAAGCTTCTTTTTAAAATAGAGCCAGCATTCATCAATAGGCTTATTTAAGTGCGGCAATTTTTATGAATCTTCTGGTTTCCAACAAAACAGCAACTGTTTTCTGTCATAAACCGATTAATTTTGTAGTTTGCATTGGAGGCTATTTGCTAATATGTCCCTAAGTTGACGCTAGGTTGACCACATTGG
>NZ_JAJDMI010000120.1:0-1646 GCF_020593505.1 Blautia sp. DFI.3.45 | reverse complement strand
TTGTCAACGAATCATGAAAGCTTATCTCAGCCTATAATGAAAATAGGATACTGACTCCACTACTTTTTTCACTTCTCTTTTTGCCTTACAATAGTCTTAGGCAGGATTAAGTTTGATTGCACCTTGGAGGATTTGCACCCCGTTTGTCAACGTAAATGATTTGCCCTTGAGCACAGCATATTGTCGCACCTTTTATGAATAGCACGAGTAGCAAAGTCCGTATTATCTCGGGCAAATCTCCTGCCAATTCTATAGTAAAGGAGTTGTTCTGTATGAAAGACCTTCTGGAAATTTCCTGTGGACTGGATGTCCACAAAGAAAAAATTGTTGCATGTATCCTGACTGGTCCTCTGGGCAAGCCAACCCGTTCTGAAATCCGTGAGTTTTCTACATTGATTCCGGATATGATAGCATTACGGAATTGGATCGTTTCTAAAAACTGCCATCATGTAGCTATGGAAAGCACCGGTATCTATTGGATGCCGATTTATGAAATACTGGAGGATGCTTTCTCTGGTGACATTACCCTGCTTGTTGTAAATGCACGCCATATGAAAAATGTTCCTGGCAAAAAGACCGATATGCGGGATTCCGAATGGATTTCCACCTTGCTTCGCGCCGGACTTTTGAACGGAAGTTTTATTCCCGAAAAAAGGATTCGGGAATTCCGCGATCTAAATCGTTACCGTAAGAGTGTCATCCGCGATATTACGTCACAGAAGAACAGGATTGAGAAATTTTTACAAAGTTCCGGCTTCCGTCTATCATCCTTTATTTCTGATATTTTTGGCGCTTCGGGTAGAAACATCATTCTGCATTTAGTTGAACATGGGCAGATTGATAAAACTGCTTTAGATTCTTGTCTCAAAACCAAGACCAGAAACCGTATTGATGAAATTCTCATGTCCGTGAACGGAACACTGTCAGAACACCAAAAGGCATTTTTAAGGATTCTCATGACTCATTATGATTCTTTAAAGAAACATCTTGCTGAAATTGAAACGAGTCTCGAGGAAGATATGGCTCCATTTGCCCTGCAGGTTGAGCAGTTGAATAGCATCTATGGAATAAGCACAACTGCTTCCTGTGCAATTATTGCTGAAATCGGTATTGATATGAAGCCGTTTAAAACTGCGGAACACATCTGCTCATGGGCCGGTTTGTGCCCAGGTAATAACGAAAGTGCTGGAAAACGAAAAAGCACCTCTGTCACAAAAGGCAATCCTTACATAAAAAGTATGCTCTGCGAAATTGCCTGGGTGATTGCAGGGAAACGCAACACTTATCTTTCGGCATGGTACTGGAGAATCAAACAGAAAAAAGGAGCCAAAAAAGCGATTGTCGCACTTGCCCGAAAACTTCTTGTCATCATCTACACAATGTTAAAACAAGGAACTCTATTTGACGAATCCTGTTTTGAAACAAGACGTAAGCACTGTGAACAAAAACAGCTTTCTCGTTATATACGGGAATTGGAAAAACATGGTTATCATGTGGAAGCTCAAAGCTAGCCTTTCTTAAATACGATCAATCTCTCACTACAGGCAGCCAATACTGTGACTGCTTTATAGTGATGCTTTCATAATTGTTGAAAACATTTGTTGTCAAGGTTCAGTTTTTGGCTACGAGTTTTATTTTCGTAGCAA
>NZ_JAJDMI010000118.1:0-1692 GCF_020593505.1 Blautia sp. DFI.3.45 | reverse complement strand
TCTGATTGAAAATGGCAAGTGCCTGTTAAAGTTCCATATCCTGTTGTTTGTGTTTTGTCTGCTCCGGGGCAGTTCTTTGTGCTTTTTTCTCGTCTGTCTTATCCTGCAAGACTTCCTTGATGGGCTGCTTCTTGGGCGGCTCTTTGCTTTCCTCTGTGCCGGGTGTGGCTTTCCGTACCCAGTAGCGGATGTCCCGCAGCTTCTTCAAATCCTCCTGTACCTCGGTCAGCGGTGTTTTCAGAGCTGCAATTTCTTCCAGAAGCGTTTCCTGCTCCTCTTGCAGCTCCTTTTGGGTGCTGTCCTTATCGTCCGGGTGCTTGGCAAGGTAGGCGGCGGCTTTCTCATACCGGGCAACCTCCGGGTGTTCCTGTTTGAATTTCTCCTTTGTTTTTTTGAAAAATATCTTCTGGTATTTCTCATAGACAGGCTTACATTCCTGGCAGTCTGTCCGGCTGGCAAGAATCCCGTCAATCACTTTGCTGCGGGTTTCCTTTGGCTTCATCTGATTGCGGTAATCGGCGGCTGATTTCCCGGAAGATTCCAGAAATACTTCTAAGTCCTCCACAGTGGAAAGCCCCTTTTGCCGGAGATAGGACAGGGCTTCGCTGACTGCCTTTAAGTCCTGTGAAGTCCCCCGGTTCTGTCCAGCCCTTGTCCAGTCCTTCCGTTCTTCCTTTCGTATCTCCATATACTTCATCAGCAGATTGGGAAGAAGTGTCGCTTCCTCCGCCGCCTTTTGTGCAAGCAGTTCTTTTCGTTTTTCTCCCAGCTCGGTAATCCAGCCTTTGAGGTTTTGAATGAGCTGCCGGATAGACTTCATCAGGCGGTTGGCGGCTCTGATGTCCCGGTTCAGGTTGCCGATGTTCGTCTGGATACCCCGCTTTTCCATCTGCCGGACAGCAGTCCCCTCATGGACAGTGGGGACTATATCAAGCCCCTGTCTGGCATAGGAACGCAAGTCCACACGCTCTGGGCGGTCATTGGCTTCCAGATAGCGGTTCTGGATGACCTCCCATTCATGCCGCCAGATTTCGCAATACTTCTGGTCGTTCCAATCCACCGTATCCTCCTTGTGGCTTTTCCATCTGCCGGACGGAAGTTTTATCCGTTCCCCGTTTTCGTCAAGGTCATAAACCTTGCGGCTCTTGGGAAGCCATTTTCCATGTTCGTCCATTGCCCTCATAGTGAGCATGACATGGGCGTGGGGATTGTGTCCCGGCGGATGGGGGTCATGGATTGCAAAATCAGCAATCATGCCTTTGGAAACAAACTGCTGCTCACAAAACTCCCGGACAAGGACAGCATACTGGTCGGGTGGTATCTCTCTTGGGATGGTAAGCACCCACCTCCTTGCAAGCTGGGAGTTCCATTGTTTTTCCACAGCTTCGGCGGCGTTCCATAAGGTATTACGGTCTGCATACTCCGGCGGGGCATTTGCTGGGAGCAGAATCTCATTGTGGACGATACCACGCTTTTCCGGGTAGTGCTTCACTTGCTGGTCGTATTCACAGAACAGCTTTTCGCCACTCTGGTAAGCAGCGGCGGCAACCGCAGACTGCCGCTGGCTGCGCTGAACAATCGTGATTTCGTTGTGTGGACAGGGCATTTCGTGTCCCTCCTTTCGCTAATTGGTGGACGGGGTGGCGTTTTACCACCTCATTTTGGGCAGAAAAAAAGCAGGAGACCTTTTTC
>NZ_JAJDMI010000117.1:0-1693 GCF_020593505.1 Blautia sp. DFI.3.45 | reverse complement strand
AAAAGATCAAAAAAGGACTGTTTTTATGGAAAAAATAGATCACAATGCACATTCAGTATATTTGATGTATTATCATCTGATCATGGTGGTAAAATATCGAAGAAAAGTTATCAATGACCCAATTTCAGAAAGAGCAAAAGAAATATGGGAATATATTGCACCCCGATATGGAATTGTTTTGGAGGAATGGAATCATGATATTGACCATGTGCATGTAATGTTTCGTGCACAGCCTAAAACGGAACTCAGTAAATTTATCAATGCATATAAAAGTGCCAGCAGCAGGCTGCTGAAAAAAGAGTATCCGGAAATCCGGGAAAAACTTTGGAAAGAAGCATTCTGGAGTCAGAGTTTCTGCCTTTTGACGGCAGGAGGCGCACCAGTTGAAGTGATCCGTCAATACATCGAAACCCAGGGAGAGAAAAAGCATTGAACATAGCATATCGTTTCCGGATCTATCCAACAGAAGAACAGAAGATACTTCTGGGAAAAACATTTGGCTGCTGCCGTTTTCTGTATAACCAGATGCTTAATGACAAGATCCGGGAGTATAAAAAGACGAAAAAACTGTTAAAAATACACCAGCCATGTATAAAAAGGAGTATTCATTTCTGAAAGAAGTAGATTCGCTGGCACTGGCAAATGTTCAGCTTCATCTGGAGAAAGCATATAAGAATTTTTTCCGTGATCCCAAGGTTGGATTTCCACGTTTCAAGTCAAAACATCACTCCAAAAACAGCTACACAACAAATGTAGTCAACGGAAATATTCTGGTAGAAGATAAGCGGATCCGGCTTCCCAAATTAAAATGGATCTCCATGAAAAAACACAGGGAGCCTGCAGAAAACTGCTGTCTGAAATCAGTGACAGTCAGTATGGAGCCGTCCGGAAAGTATTTTGCAAGTCTGCTGTATGAAGGATACAGCTGCGAAAACCAAGCAGCAGATGAAGATTACAGCAATGCCAAAATACTGGGGATTGATTATGCGATGCAGGGGATGGCAGTGTTTTCAGAAGAGATTGAACTTGAAAAAGCAGGATTCTTCAGAAGAAATGAAAAAAGGCTGGCAAGGGAGCAGCGTAAACTGTCGAGATGTGTAAAAGAAAGCCGCAATTATGTGCGGCAGAAAAAGAAAGTTGCCAGGTGCCATGAAAAAATACGAAACCAGAGAAAGGATTATCTGCATAAATTGAGCCGCAGGATTACAGACCAGTACGATATAGTCGCGGTAGAAGATATTGATATGAAAGCAATGGGCCAGTGCCTGCATTTTGGAAAAAGTGTACAGGATAATGGATACGGGATGTTCCGGAATATGCTGGATTATAAGCTTGCCTGGAAGGGAAAGAAATTAGTAAAGATAGACCGCTTTTTCCCTTCAAGCAAAAAATGCAGTAAATGCGGAAAGATAAAAAAAGAGCTGGGATTATCCGAAAGAGTATACCGCTGCACGTGTGGAAATGAGATGGACAGAGATCGAAATGCAGCGATCAATATCCGTGAAGAGGCAAGAAGGATGCTGGCAGTATAAACTGTCCATATCCGGACAATAAGTAAGAAAATGCGCCCGTGTCCGGGCAAAAAGAATCGCGGGGCACGCGAGGATAGCTTGTAGATACTTGGCTCGGTAGAGTCATTGAGCAAGAAGCCCCCACTTCAAAATCTGGGATTTAAGTGGTGGGAGCATGTCAC